>DATBQV010000113.1:0-17008 GCA_036560625.1 Gemmatimonadales bacterium | reverse complement strand
ACGGCGGGTGAGCGCGCTCTGGTCGCGCTCGTTGCCGGCTTCAGCGATCGGAGTATCGAGACCGCGGTGTCGTCGTTGCCACTGCCCGCTGCGGACTGGGAGGCTATCCATGCCCGGCTGACTGGTGTCATCGTCTTCGGCTGAACCGAGCGGCGGCGCCCGCGCCAAGGGCGGGGGGAGCCGGCGGCTAGGCGCTCGTGGGAGGCGCGGCTACGTTCCCCGCATGCCGACCCTCGACACCTTCCTGTTCGACCTCGACGGGACGCTGATCGACTCCGTCCAGCTCATCCTCGACAGCTACCACCACACGCTCGCGGCCCACGGACTGCCGCCGCGCAGCGATGCACACTGGCTCGCTGGAGTCGGCACGCCGCTGACGGCGCAGCTCGCGGACTGGAAGGACGACGCGGGCACGATGGAGGCGCTGATCGAGACCTATCGGGAGTACAATCTCGCGAACCACGATCGCATGGTCCGGGACTTTCCGGGCGTGGTCGCGGCCGTGCGGGCCATCCGCGCGCGAGGCCGGAAGACCGGTCTAGTGACCAGCAAGAACCGGCGCGGGGCGCTGCGGGGGCTGAAGCTGGTGGGGTTGGACGACACCATGGACGTGCTCGTGTGCGCGGACGACGTGACAAATCCCAAACCACACCCTGAGCCCGTCGAGAAAGCGGTGAGTCTGCTCGCCGCCGATCCCGGGCGCACCGTCTATGTGGGTGACAGCATCCACGACCTGGTCTCGGGGCGGGGGGCCGGCGTCCGCACCGCCGCCGTCTTGTGGGGACCTTTCACGCGAAGCCAGCTGGAGCCGGCACAACCTGATTTCTGGCTGGAAAGACCCGAGCAACTAGTGTCCCTGCTCGACTAGCGCGGCTCCCGCACCGGCGCCAAGCCGGCCGCCTCCCGGATTACCGAAGCAAAGCCCGACCAGTCGAAGTGCTCTCGACCCAGCGCGAGCGCGGTCAGCATTCGCTCCCGGACCAGGCTTGCGAGCGGCAGCGGCACCCGCAACTCCTCCGCCGCGTTGAGGGCGAGGTTCACATCCTTCAATCCCAGCGGCAAACAGAAACCGGCCGGCTCGAACGTGGTGTTGGCGAGGAGCTGCCCATATCGCCGGAACACGGGCGCACCGAACAATGTCCCGGTCAACATGTCCAGAACCCTTGTGGGCTCCAGCCCGGCCTTCTCGGCCGCCGCAAGTGACTCGCCGAGCATTTCGATGGTCGACGCGATCATGAAGTTGCCGAGGAGCTTGGCGAGGGTTGCCTGAGGAGCGGTGCCCATCAGGAAGGTCCCCTGCCCCAGCGCCGAGAAGACCGGCGCGCAGCGCTCGATGTCCGACGGCGCTCCGCCGGGCACGATCCACAACTGCTTCGCGGCGGCCGCGTCCGGCCGCCCGAATACCGGCGCGGCCACGTAGCCAACTCCCTTGGCGGCGTGGGCCTCCACGAGACGCCGGCACAGCGCCACCGAGATCGTGCTCGAGGCGACGTGAATCGACCCGGCGCCGAGTCCCGCCAACGCCCCATCGGAGCCCAGGACAGAGGTCTCAACGGCGGCATCGTCGGCGAGCATCGAGACGGCGAAGTCGGCACCGTCGCAGGCTTGAGCCGGGGTCGGTGCCGAGCGTGCGCCGGAAACGTCGCGCGTCTTCGAGGCTGTGCGGTTCCACACGCGAACCTCGAAACCGGCCTGCAGGAGGTTCCGGGCCATGGGAATCCCCATGGCGCCAAGACCGAGAAACGCGAGCGACGGCATTGGAGTCCTCATGAAGAAGGAGCCGTCAGCCCCCGGCCGCTGGCCAGGCTTGCGGGCTGACGACTCCCACTGGGGCGGCTGGGGTCGAACCAGCAACCTCCCGGTTAACAGCCGGGCGCTCTGCCGATTGAGCTACACCCCATCGGGAAACGTTGGAAGCTAAACGGGGTAAGCAGGTTACAAGCGGCAGGCAGCAGGGTCAAGACCGAACGCGCGCGGCGGGGATGATGCTCGAGAAATGGCGCGCCTACACCTGGATGACCGGCATTGGCCGCACCCGGAACGCCAACGGACCGGACCCTGACGAGGCCAGGTGCACATCGGCCAGCGAGCTGACGATGGCGTGCGCGTCGCCGAGCGCTTCGGGGGGATGGGTCGTCGCCACCCCGATCACCCGGGTGCCGGCGGCGCGAGCAGCGGCGACGCCGGGCGGCGCATCCTCGAACACCAGACAATCGTCGGGCGGCACGCCAAGGAGCTCCGCGGCCCGGAGATAGCCCTCGGGGCTCGGCTTTCCACGACGGACGTCCTCGGCCGAGACGAGTATCGGAGGAGCGGGTAACCCAGCGGCGGCCAGTCGCGCCAACGCGAAGCGGCGGGCGCCGGAGGTGACGATGGCCCAGGGGGCTCCCGCGAGGTTGCCGAGGAGATCAGTGGCACCGGGCAGCGGCACAAAGGCCACATTGTCCACCGGCTGGTCCCGAAAGCGCGCCACCTCCGCCTCGGCGTCCAGCTGGGGAGCCGCGAGTCGGATCGTCTCAACGGCGCGACGGCCGTGACACACGCGAAGGAACGGCTCGGGATCGAGCCCCTTCGACGCGGCCCAGTCCGACCACTGCCGCTCGATGTACGCCGTGGAGTCTACCAGGACACCGTCAAGATCGAACAACACCGCCGCGCATTCCACTCGCATCGTGCCCTCTGATACCCTTGCCGCTCATGCGGTTCTGTTTGGTCGCCCGCTTCCCTGCGCCGCGCGCACGGTGGACTCCGGCCAGCCCTGCCGCTTCGTACGCGCGCTCGTGCTGCTTGGAATGAGCCGGACAGCGGACCGCGCCGCGCGGTCAACCTACATCAACGCGAGGACCGTGCCACTTGTGACACGGTGCTCGAGCGGTGGCGTCCCAATGGGTGAAAGGTCACTTGCGGGTCCGTTTTCCCCACTGGCTACATCTATGTTTGGTGTATTCATGCGCGACCTTCTCTCCGACTACGAGCGACTGACTGCCGCCGGGACGCCGCCGGGACGGGCGGTTGTAACGTCGGTGTGGGGCTCGGCGCCTCGGCCTGAAGGCGCGTGCCTTCTCGCGACGGCCGACGGCCGAATGGCTGGCTCAGTCGCGGGCGGCTGTGTCGAGAGTGCGACCGCGGCCGAAGTCGCCGAGGCCATCGCGCGAGGCACGTCGAAGCTCGTGACGTTCGGCGTCAGCAACCAACAAGCGTGGGAGGTCGGACTCGCGTGTGGCGGGACGATCCGGGTCTTCGTCGAGCCGACGGTAAGACCGGAGATTCTCGAGGCCGCGCGCGGACCCGGTGGGGTCGTCGTCGCGACCGTCGTGGAAGGCACAGGAGTCGGCTCAGCGCTCGTCGTCAGCGATGACGGGGCCGAGCGCGGCTCGCTGCCGCCGGGCATGGACCGCGGCGCAGTGGCGGATGCCGCGCGCCGGGCGCTGGCGGTCGCCACGTCGAGCACGATCGAGCTGCCCGGCTTGGAAGAAAGGACAAGCGTCTTTCTCGAGGTCTTCGCCCGCCGCCCCAAGCTGCTCATCTTCGGCGGAGTGCACATCGCGGCGGAGCTGGTGCCGCTCGCGAAGTCGTTGGGCTATCGCACAGTGGTGGCCGATGGGCGGGAGGCGTTCCTGTCGCGGGAGCGGTTCCCGGAGGCCGACGAGCTGGTGCTGGGCTGGCCGGAGGAGGTATTTGGGCGGGTCGGCATCGACACCGCAACCTGCGTTTGCATCCTGTCGCACGACCCCAAGTTCGATGAGCCCGCGCTCAGGATCGCGCTGCGCTCCCAAGCGGCCTACGTCGGCGCGATCGGCTCGCGCAAGACGCAGGCGGCGCGGCGGGAGAAGCTCCGCGCCGCGGGCTTCGGCGACACCGAACTGGCCCGCCTTCACGGCCCGATCGGATTGGACCTCGGCGGCCGACAACCCGCAGAGGTCGCGCTGGCCATCCTGGCAGAGATGACGGCGGCGCGATATGGGAGGAGCGGAGCGCCTTTAGCCGCGGGAAGCGGTGAGCGGTGAAACAGTGAACGGTGAACGGTGAACGGGGGCGCCCAGCGGCGGCGGCCCCCGTCTCACTTCTCACTCCAGTCATCGCAGACCGGCACCCGTTCCTTCGGGGGCTCGCGTCCTTCGGCGGCGGTCGTCGGTCGCTTGGGAACTTCCCCACCGAAAATTACGCAGCTCCGACCCGGAAGCAGGTCGTACGTAGCCTCGGCGGCCCAGCCCTCGCTGCTGGAGAAGAGCATCCGCACCTTCACGCCGGGCTCCCAACCGTACTGAATCGCGATGAACTCGACCCGCCGGGAGTAGGTGTACTGGGTCTTGCGATAGGCATCCTGCCCGACGACCAGCTGGGTGAGGCTGATCGGCATTTTGGTCATCGCGTGGCGTACGAGCGTCTGCTCTGGCGTTTCCGCACCGTACAGCACGTTCCGTCCGAGCGAGGCGGCGTCGGTGCGATTGTCGCAGTAGACCTCGCCAGGCTTTCCCCAGCGCCGAGCGTCGGAGGTGATGGGGTCGGGTGCCGATCCGACGTAGATGGCGCAGTATTCGGCCGGGACCAATGAATCGGCAGCGATCGCGGCCCAGCCCCACTTGTTTGCCCACACGAGCCTTACGACCGTGCCCGGCACCACCCAGTACTCCAGCGACGGGATGTCGCCGGCGTAGGTGCGCCTCTGCCTGAAGTGGCGAGCCTCCGCAAACTTCAGCTCCTCCAACCCGGCCCGAACAAGGTGCCCCCGCATGTGCGCCGCGCCGCCGGAGGCAGCCGCAGGCGGTTGCGGACGCGCACGGGTCGTGCGCGTGCGAGCGGCGAGCCGCTCGGTCGATGCCTCGAGAGGGGAGACGACACCTCCCGCCCCCCGGGCAATCTGGCTGTCGGCCACCGCCCGGGTGGCGTTCCATCCGCTCTCGACGGGACGCGGCTTGCCGCCGCAGCTCCACGCCGCGAGCGCACACGCGAAGAAAAGCGTGAGACCGAGGGGCTTTGGCGTACCCAGCTCGTGCTCGGGCAAGGTCGATCCTCGATTGGCAGGCCGTTTTGTCACGCTATAGCGCGCGGACCAACTCCGCCAGAGGGCAGCCGGCGATGCCGCCCAGGGCCCCGGCAACCTCACAGATGCACCGGCAGATCGAGATCCTGGCGCTCGATCTCCCGCTGGGCGGGCTCCGGTCTCCGGACCGACGGCGGCACTTCTTGCCAGCCGGCGACGCCCAGCACCTCCGCGGTCAGGCGGTTCACCGCGTCCGACTCGGCGCCGGGCGCCGCGGTGGCCGCCGCGAGGTCGAGCCAGCTGAGCGCCTCCTCATAGGCGTACCGCTGGCGGGCGGCCTCGCTTGCCTTGAGCGCCTGCCGGTATGCGAGCGCCCGCTCGCCACCCAGCTCAGCGTGGCGGGCCACTTCGCCGGGCGGTGCCACGCCTCCGCCTTCCGCGGCCACTTGCTCGAGCGTGACCGCGATCGCCCGGTGGAGCTCTCGGCGCCGTGAGGTCGTAAGCCCATCCTGCACAACGCGACCGATCACAGGGTGCGCACAGCGGTAGACGCCGTCCCCCTCCTGTACCAGCCGGCGTTCCGCCAGCTCGTCGGCCAGCGCCGCGGCCCGCAGGCGGGAGATGCCGTTGACATGGGACAGAACGCTCGCCCGGCAACCGGCGCCAGCGACCGCGATCGTGAGCAGGATCTCATTCAGGTCGGCGGGAAGCGACTCGATCCGCTCGGCGATGGCGTCGTGCACGCTCAGCGACATGGCAATGTCGGTCGTGCCGGGCGGCGTCGAGCCCACCCGCCACTCGCCGGTGTTGGCATCGGTCGTGAGCCAACCCTGGGCGAAGAGGGTCTTGAGCAGCTCGATCACGTAGAAGGGGTTGCCCCCGGTGACCTCTTGGAGGCGGGCCGCCAGCCGGCGGCCTCCGGTCGGGGAGGCCACGTGCCCCATTTCGCGGATCATCTGCCATATCTCCTGCTCGCCGAGAGGGGCCAGCGCCAATAGCGCTGCCCGAGGCTTGACCCGAAGGGCGCGGCAGAGCCGGGCCGCCGGCGCGTCGCGCCGAAGCTCGCCCAGCGTGAGGGTCGCACACCAAAGCACCGGTGCCTCTTCCAGGCGCCGAGTGAGGAAGTGGAGCAGGTTGCAGCTGTCGCCGTCACACCAGTGCAAATCGTCGATCGCGACCGCCACGGGCTGCTCGGCCGCCACCGCGAGCAGCAGCTGCGCCACCGCCTCGAACAGCCGCCAGGCCTCTGCCGGCGCCGGCGGCGGGGTGATCTCGGGCAATCCGGGGAACCGCTGGCGCAGCTCCGGCAACAGGCGAGCGACCTCCGCGAGCCACTGCGGATCGGCGCCGGCAAGGCCCGGTGCATCGAGCGCGTTCCGCAGGACTTCGACCACCGGTCCGTAGGGGACGCCGGCCCGCGCGTCGTAGCCCCGGGCCCGCAGGACGGTGCCCGACTCCGCGCCGATCCAGCGAAGGAACTCGTCGGCCAGACGGGATTTCCCCACCCCGGCCTCGCCCTCGATCAGGGCGATCCGCCCACTGCCGCGCTGCACCCCGTTCCACGCCCTCCGCAGCAGCTCGAGCTCGGTCGCCCGGCCCACGAGGCCGCACTCGAACTTCGGCGCCCGAGTGTACCACTCATCGGTGATGGGCCGGGTCGGTCGCGGGCCCTGGTCCGCCTCGATTTTCCGGGCGAGCTGTGCCAGGGCCTTGCCCGGGGGCGCGCCGGTCTCGGCGCGAAGCCGGTCACGAAATTCGGCGAACCGAGCCAGCGCGCCCGCACGATCGCCGGCCAGGTAGAGCGCTTCGACCAGAAGCCTGGCGGCCTCATCGGCGAGCGGCTCCCAGGCCAGCCAGCGCGCCGCCTCGGCCGCGGCCTCGCGCCATTGCCACTTGCCCATGGCGTCTCTCGCCTGCGCCGCGAGGGCCGTGCGGTACTGGCGCAGCAACTCGTCGCGCTTGGCGGAGACCCATTCGTCGAACGCCGGCGAGTGGCGCACCGACAGCCCCGTCAGAAACCGGGGCACGTCGAACGCCGCGGCCGCGGGTGGATCGGTCGTCACGGCGGCCAGAAAGGCCTGCACGTCGCACTCGAGCTGGCCCGAGAGATCCACGGTATCGCGCGTGACGTGGAGCGCGTCGCCTACGACTTCGCGAAGCTGCATCACAGCCTGACGCAGCGACGCGCGCGCCGCGGCGTCGGGATGCTCCCCCCACAGGAGCGCAGCGAGGTGCTCACGGGAATGCGGACCGGGCTCCAAGGCCAGATAGGCGAGGAGGGCGAGCGGCTTGACGCCGAGCGACGCGGTCGCCGGAGCCCCGCGCACGGTCAGGGTGGGGCTACCAAGCAGCGTGAGGCTGATGGCGGTCACGCGGCGGTCCAATGGTCCGTTGAGGGATGCCCGAACCTACGGCCGATTCACGATCGGGCAAGACTGAATTCACGCTGCTTTGACGGGGCCGCCCGACATTGGACCCGTCGATCGAGCCCAGCCGTTCCCCGACCTTTCCAGGAGCAAGCCATCATGAAGGACTCTGGCAAGAGCCGCCCGGTTCCGACGCCCGATAAGAAGGCGAAGCCGAAAGACACCGACGAGATCCAGGACCTGGACGTGGTAGAGCTCGAGGAGCGGGTCGCCCCGATGCGGGCCATCCCCTAACCCGTAAGTGAACCCGTTGTTGCACCATCACTTGTACCACTAGGAGGATACCATGGGCGGTCAGAAAGATCAGGTCCGGATTCAACTGACTCCGGAGCAGAAGGCGCAGATCAAGAGCGCGACCGGCAAGGACGCGCAGGCGCTCGAGCTGAGCGTGACCGAGCTGGAAGAGCGTATCGCCCCGGGTGGCGTGATCAACAAGGGTCACGGTTGAGCAACGGCAGGTCTTGAACCGCGGGGCGCTTCCGGAAGACCGGGGGCGCCCCGCCGGTTTTTTGCGTCCCTAGCGCCCCCCGTCGGCCACCCGTACCTTAGCCCGCAACCACAGCAGCGGCAGCGATTCCCCCCCCGAGCCCCGCCATCGCGGGGAGGCGCGCTCTTTCTGGATACTCCCTCGTTGCAGGACCCGACGACAGCTGCTACGGAGGCGCTCCGCCGCGAGGTGGAACGCCTCCGTCAGCTGCGCGGCATCAGTCAGGAGTTCAACTCGTCGCTGGATTTCGACGAGCTGCTCCCCCGCGTATTCGAGACCGTGCTCGAGACGCTGGGTGCGGAGGCGGGCTCCCTCTGGATTGCCGAGGGGGACATGCTGCGCTGCCGGCTCGCCGTCGGCGGAGCGGGCGCCCGGCTGGTTGGGGCCCAGATGCCGGTCGGCACCGGGTTCATCGGCGACGTCGCCCGGAAGCAGCGGACGACGATCGTCACCCGGGCGATGGAGGACCCACGCTTCGATCCGTCGGTGGATCGGGCGGGCGACGAGCCCGCGACCACGGTCATGGCCTCGCCGATGATCGCGCAGGGCGCGACGGTCGGCGCGATCCAGGTGTCCGGCAAGCGCACAGGCGACGGGGTCTTCGATCAGGAAGACCGGGAGCTGTTCGAGGGGCTGGCAGCGAGCGCCGCGATTGCCCTCCGGAACGCGCAGCTCCACACAGCGGACAAGCGGGCGCGCGATCTCGCGCTTTTGCTCGAGATCAGCCGCGAGATCACGGCGACGCTGGACCTGGACCGGGTGCTCCGGTCGGTCGTGAATCTCGCCACGCGGGCCCTTCAGTTCGATCGCGGGGCGGTGGCCCTCTACGACAAGGGCCGCTGCGACATCCGCGCGATCGCCGGGCAGGAGCAGGTGGACCCGAAGGATCCACGCCTCCAAGACCTGGCCGTCCGCGCGGCGTGGGCCGCCGGTCGGGGAGAGCCGTTCTATCTCTCCGATCGCAGCGCACCCACGACCGACGCCGAGCGCACCTTCCTCACGATCTTCGGACCCGACCTCGAGAGCGACAAGGTCGCGAGTGGGCTCTACCTCCCCCTCACGGACGAAGAAGGCGTCGTGGGGATCCTGTTTTTCGAGGCGCAGACGCCCGACTTCGCGACGGAGACGCAGCGCGAGCTGGCCACGATCCTCGCCAACCAGACCACCGTGGCGGTTCGGAACGCGCAGCTCTACGCACAGGTCCCGATGGTGGATGCGTTCAGCGCGATCGCCCAGAAGAAGCGGGCGCTGCTGGCCATCCCGAAACGGAAGCGCCTGCTCTACACGGCGGCGGCGACGGTGGCGTTGATCGCGCTCACCGTGGTCCAATGGCCGTTCCGCGTGAGCGGAGCGAACCCGATCTTCCGCCCCCTCGACCGGACCGACGTGCGGACGCTGGTGCCCGGCATCATCGAGCGCGTGCTGGTGACCGAGGGATCGGTGGTTGCCCGGGGCGCGCCGTTGGTGACGCTCCGGGACGCCGAGCTTCGGGCGGAGCGCGACGCCTCGGCCGCCGCCGCGGTCGCAAGCGAACGGTCGGCGGCACAAGGCGCCAGTCGGGGCGACGCGGCCGAAGAGCGGCTGCAGCGCATTCGAGCCGAGACGTATCGCCGCGAGACGTTGGTGCTGGATGAGCGCCTCGCGGCCACGGTGATCCGATCGCCGGTGGCCGGGACGGTGCTGACCCCCCGCCCCGGTGAACGGCTCGGCGCCAAGCTCGATGAAGGCGAGCTGGTTCTCACGATTGGCCGGGTTGATACGCTCGAGATCGAGTTTGGGGTGGACCAGCGCGATATCCCCCGCGTTGCGCCCGACCAGGAGATTCGGCTTCGGGTCGACGCCATGCCGCAGCGCACGTTCTCTGGCCGGGTGACATCCATCGCGAAGGAGCCCGTGGACAGCGCGAACGTGGTCCGCTTCCCGGTCCGGGCCCTGGTCCCGAACCCGGAGGGGCTGCTCCATCCGGGGATGGAGGCCTATGTGCGTGTGCTGACCGCATCGGCCTCGGTGGCGGGTCGGCTCTTCCGCGAGCCGGCTCGGCAACTTCGTCTGCTGTGGTGGAGGATGTGGGCATGAGACGGAACCTGGCCTTCACGATCGTGGCGGCGGCGGCCGTGGCCGCGTCCGGTTGCGGGAGCGACCCGGCCCCGGCACGGGCAGAGGCACCCGTCACCGGGCTGGCGCTCGTGACGGTGGATACGACCACCATCGATGTCCCGCTGGCACTGCCGTCACAGCTGTACGTGGAGCACGATGCCGTGGTGGCCGCGCGGTCAGCCGGCACGGTGGAGAGCGTGCTGGCCGATCTCGGAACGACCGTCGAGCCGGGGCAGCTTCTGGCCAAGCTGGAGAGCCCCGACCAGGAGATCGCGCTCGCGCAGGCGGAGAACGCCGACGCGAACGCGGGGCAGCTGGCCAAGCGCCTGCGCGAGCTTACGGTCTCGGGCGCCGCCACCGTGGCGGACTCCGAGGCCGCGGAGACCCAGTACCGCCAGGCCGAGCTGGCGGTCACCAAGGCGCGGAGAGATCTCGAGCTCACCCGCATCACCGCGCCGTTCGCGGGCGTCGTCACCCTCCGAGCCGCGCGGCCCCGCCGTCTGGTGGCCCCCGGGGACACGCTTTTCCGGGTGACGGCCATGAGCCCGCTGCTCGCGCGTGTGCGGGTGCCGGAAGCGGCGGCGGGCGATCTCAAGCCGGGGCTGGTCGCCGAGGTGGTGGCAACCGACGGCGCGAGTGCCCGCGCCCGTGTGGTCCAGGCCTCTCCGGCGATCGACCCCGCAAGCGGAACGCGGGAAGCGGTGCTCGAGCTGGCCTCCGGTTCGCATCTCCTGCCGGGCGCCAGCGTCACCGTTCGCCTGGGCCGGGAGCGGCGGCGTGTGGTCGTGGTGCCGCGCGATATCATCGGCGAAGACGGATATGCTCTGGTCTGGGAGAACGGGCGTACCGCGCTGCGGGCGGTGACCCTCGGCGCCGACCTCGGGGGCGGGCGAGTCGAGGTCGTGAGCGGGCTCGCGCCGGGCGAGCGGCTCACGAGGCCCGGTCGGTGAACCTCCGGCCGCGGCGCCGGGCCGACCTCAAGTTCGTCGAGCAGGTCTACCGGGGCGAGCAGTCGTTCATCGTGAAGGACCCGGTGACGCGCAAGTACTTCCGCTTCCGGCCGGTCGAAGCGCTCGTGCTTCAGTCCTTTGACGGGAGGACGGCCGGGGAGATCGCGGTCGCGCTGGCCGAGGAAGGGTTCCGCCTGTCGGCCGGGGCGATCGAAGGGTTCGCGCGGAAGCTCGCCGGCATGGGGCTGATGGAGCGCTCGCTCGCCGAGCGGACCACGCTCGAGCTGGAGCGGCTCCGCGCCGACCGAAGCCGGCGGCGCCAGCGCCCGCTGTTCCGTGGCGAGGTGCTGCGCATGCGCTGGTCGGTCGGCGATCCGGACACGCTCCTCGACCAGACGATGCCGTGGCTCTCGTGGTGCTTCACGCCCGCGTTCGTCGCCGCGTCGGTCGCCCTCTTCGCCGTCTACTTCCTGGTCCTCGCGGTGACGTGGAACGAGTTCGGCGCCGCGGTCAAGTCGCTCTATTCTCTGAGCGCGCTCACCCCGGGCACCGTGTTCATCTTCTGGTTCATGAGCCTGGTGGTGATCGGCATCCATGAGCTGGGGCACGCGTACACCTGCAAGCACTTCGGCGGCGAGGTGCACGAGATGGGGTTCATGCTCGTGTACTTCGAGCCGGCTTTCTACTGCAACGTGAACGACGCGTGGACCTTCCCCGAGCTCCGGGCACGGCTGTGGGTGACGGCGGCCGGCTCGTGGATCCAGTTCGTGGTCGCAAGCCTGGCCGCGATCGTGTGGTGGGCGGCGGTGCCGGGCACGCTCGTGTCCAACATCGCCGTGTCGGCGATGCTGATCGGCGGGGTGACCACGATCATCACGAACATGAACCCGCTCATCCCTTTGGACGGCTACTTCGCATTGAGCGACTGGCTGGAGATCCCGAACCTGCGCCAGCGCGCGTTCGCGTACTTCGCCTGGGCGGTGAAGGAGCGCATGCTCGGGCTCGACGTCCCCGAGCCTGCCACCACCGAGCGCGAGCGAAGAGTGTTCCTCATTTACGCGGGCCTGGCAGCGGTGTACATCACAACCATCTTCGTGGTGCTGGCCGGGCTGGTGCTCGGCTGGGCCCGCGACACGCTGGGAGCGATCGGCGTGGTGCTCGCGTCGCTGCTGTTTCTCCAGATCGCGTGGAAACCCGTGGTCGAGTGGGGACGGGCGGCGGCGCTCGCGATCAGAACCCGGCGGGCGGCCTGGCGGACCAGCCGCGCCCGCCGCTGGACGATCGGGCTCGGGGCCGCGGTCCTGCTCGCGCTCCTGCTGATCCCGCGCTGGATCACCGTCACCGGCCCGTTCACCGCGGCGTCGGTGCTGACCGCGGCGGTTGTGTCGCCGGACAGCGGCATCGTCACGCAGGTGCTCGCGCACGAGGGATCGCGCGTGCAGGCCGGCGACCCGATCGTCCGGGTGGTCGACCTCGAGCTGGAGCAGGACCGCGTGGCGCGCGGGCGGGCGAGCGACTCCCTGGACGCGCAAGAGACCCGCGCGCGCGCGCGCGGAGCCTCGGCCGAAGCCGAGCGCCTGGCGGCGGCCCGTGCAGGCATGGAGGCGGAGGTGGCCGAGATCGATGCACGGCTCACGGCGCTGGTGCTGCGGGCCCGCTCATCGGGCGAAGTGGTGACCCCGTATCCCGAGCGATTCACGGGTCGCCGCGTGGACAGCGGCGACACCGTGGTCACAGTCGCGGATCCGGATTCGGTGGAGCTTCGCCTGGTGCTGGAAGGCGGCGGCGCCAGCGTGGTCCGGCCCGGCCAGGTGGTGAGCCTCATCTCCTTTGCCGACGTGGCCCACCCGATCTTCGGGGAGGTTCGGAGCGTCGCCCCGGCCGCGGGGAAGGATCGGGCCCTCGAGGCGCGCGTGCGGCTGCCGGTCGGCCCGGCGTGGCGGGCCGGCGTCACGGGCGAGGCCAGCATCAGACTCAGGCGGTCCAACCTGCTGGGGGCGCTCTGGTGGCGTATGCGCCAGGGAGTGCGGCAGGACCTCTTTCTATAATGATGGGATGATGGCGCGCGACTTTCTGGCGATGGTGCAGGACGGGCTCGGGAGCCGATACACGGTCGAGCAGGAGATCGGCCGTGGCGGTGGCGCCTGCGTCTTTCGGGCGCGGAATGCCGAGGGGACGGTGGTCGCGCTCAAGGTGCTGCACCCTGAGCTGCTGGTGAGCGTCGCCGCCGACCGATTCCTGCGCGAGATCGAGTTCGCGCGCAAGCTGGACCATCCGAACATCGCCCGCCTGCTCGACGCCGGTGACCAGGGGTGGCTGGTCTACTACGCGATGACGTATGCGGACGGACCCTCGCTCCGGCAGCGGCTGGACGCGAGCGGTCCGCTGGCGCCGGACGCAGTGCAGCGGCTCGCGGTCGACGTGCTCGGCGCCCTTGGGTACGCGCACGCTCGAGGCGTGATCCACCGCGACGTGAAGCCGGAGAACGTGGTGCTCACGCAGCGGGGGGCGATCCTGCTCGACTTCGGCATCGCGCGGGCGGTACAGGTGTCGGGCGGCAACGCGCTCACCCGTGCGGGAACGACGCTCGGTACCGCGGCCTACATGAGCCCCGAGCAGATCCAGGGCGGCGCCGGCGTGGATCAGCGGACCGACCTCTACGCGACCGGCTGCCTCCTCTTCGAAGCGATGGCCGGCCGGCCTCCGTTCAACCATCGCAACCTCATGCTTGTCCTTCACCAGCACATGCACGAGGCTCCGCCGGACCTTCGCGTGCTCAGGCCGGAGACCCCGGCGGCTCTGGCCGAAGCGATCGTGAAGGCGCTGGCGAAAGACCCCGCCGACCGGTGGCCCTCCGCGCCCGACATGCTCGCGGGCCTCGGCGCGCCCGTCGCGGCGGGCTGACCTCGGGGAATCCTGCCGCCGGGGCTCCTACCTCGATATACTCGATGGATCAATCTGACGCCTGATACCGTCCTCGAGCCCGAGGTCACGGGTGAGTGACGCCCTGGTAAGCGATACACTGGAGAGGCTGCGCCTGGTCCTCGCGGACCGGTACGCGGTCGAGCGCGAGCTCGGTCGCGGGGGCATGGCTACGGTTTTCCTCGCCCAGGACCTACGCCACGACCGCAAGGTCGCGATCAAGGTGCTCCGACCCGAGCTGTCCGCGTCTCTGGGCGCCGACCGGTTTCTCCGCGAGATCAAGCTCGCCGCCAGGCTGCAACATCCGAACATTCTCGGGTTGTTCGACTCGGGCGCCGCCGAAGGACTCCTCTTTTATGTGATGCCGTTCGTGGAGGGAGGAGAATCCCTTCGGAGCAAGCTCGATCGCGAGAAGCAACTCGCGATCGACGAGAGCATTCGGCTGGTGCGGGAGGCCGCGGACGCCCTCGGCTACGCCCACGGGCGCGGGATCGTCCACCGGGACATCAAGCCGGAGAACATTCTGCTCTCGGGCGGCCACGTCCTCGTGGCCGATTTCGGCATCGCCCGCGCGGTGGACGAGGCCGGCGGGCAGAAGCTCACCGAGACCGGCATGGCCGTCGGCACGCCCTATTACATGAGCCCCGAGCAGGCGATGGGCGGCGAGGTGGACGCGCGGTCCGACATCTACAGCCTCGGGTGCGTGCTCTACGAGCTGCTGGCCGGACAGCCGCCGTTCACCGGGCCCACGGCGATGGCGATTCTCGCCCGGCATTCGCTCGAGGCCGTGCCGAGCGTGCAGGTGGTGCGTCAGTCGATCCCCGACGAGGTCGAGGCCATCATCATGCAGGCCCTGGCCAAGGTCCCCGCGGATCGCTTCAAGACGATGCAGGAGTTCTCGGACGCGCTCCGGGATGCCGACTACTCGCGCATCACGCAACGCACGATCCCGCGGATCCTGCCGACGGGGACGCGGACGGCGCAGATGCCGATGGTCACCACCGCTCGGCGGCGCTGGGCGTACCTGGTGGCGGGGGTGGTGCTGGCGGGGGCCGGCGTCGGCGCGTTCATGTGGCTGCGCGGGAACGGTGCCGCCGCCCGCAAAGCGCTCACAACGGGAGCCGGGTTCGACGCCAATCGGATCGCGGTCCTCTACTTCAAGGACTTGAGCGGCAAGGACTCCCTCCAGCCCATCGCCGCGGGGCTCACGGAGGGCCTCATCCGTGAGCTGGGCCAGGTCCCGACGCTGGAGGTGATTTCGCGGAACGGCGTCGCGCCGTTCCGCGGGCACGACGTGCCGGCGGAGAGCATCGCCAAGGTGCTTCGGGTCGGCACGCTGGTGAGGGGCGAGGTCGAACCCTCCGGCAACAGGCTCCGGGTCACGGTTCGGCTGATTGACGGCGTGAGCGGGGCCGAGATTCACCGGACTTCCTTCGACCAGCCGGCGGCGAACTTCCTGGTGATTCGCGACTCGATCAGCGAGGCCGTCGCGGCCAGCCTGCGCGAGCTGTTGGGGAAGGAGGTCCGGCTCCGGGAGCAGCGCGAGGGGACGGGCAACCTCATGGCCTGGACCCTGGTGCAGCGCGCCCAGCAGGCCGCGGCCAGGGGAGACTCGCTGGCGGCCGCGAACGACACGTCCGGCGCCGCCGACCAGTCTTTCAATCAGGCCGACACCCTGCTGGCGCAGGCCCAGCAGCTCGATCCGTCGTGGGTGGAGCCGGTCCTCGGGCGGGCGAGGCTGGCCTATCAGCGCTCCCGCGCCGTGGGGGTCAATTCAATCAAGGCCGCACCGTGGATCGAGCGCGGCCTCAAGCTCGTCAACTCCGCGGCGCAGCTTGCCCCGAACAATGCCGACGTGCTGGAGGTGCGCGGGAACCTGCAGTACTGGCGCTGGCTGCTGCGGCTCGAGCCGGATCCAGTCGCGGCCAAGCAGCTGCTCGAATCGGCCCGATCGGACCTGGAGACGGCGGTGCGGATCTCGCCCTCGCAAGCGGGGGCCTGGGCGTCGCTCAGCCACCTGTATTTCCAGACGGCGGGCGAGACCGACGCGAAGCTCGCCGCCCGCCGGGCCTACGAAGCGGACGCCTATCTGGCCAACGCGGACGTCATCCTCAATCGTCTGTTTTTCGCCTCGTACGACCTGGCCCAGCTGGTCGACGCGCACCACTGGTGCGAGGAGGGCCAGCGGCGCTTCCCGGCGAGCCCGGATTTCGTCGAGTGCCGGCTGTGGATGATGACGACGAAGGCCGCGGAGCCCGACGTCACGAAGGCCTGGCAGCTCCGGGACAGCCTGCTGGCCCGCGTGCCCCCTAAGGATCGGCCGTACCGCCAGCTCTTCAGCCAGATGATCGTGGCGGCGGTGATCGCGCGGGCGGGGCCTGCCGACAGCGCCCGCCACGTCGCCGCCAAGGCGCGTGGAAACGGCGAGACCGACCCCGCCGGCGAGCTATCCGGCGTGGAGGCCTTCGTTTACACCCTGCTCCACGACAACGCGGCAGCGGTACGGGCGCTGTCGGTCTACCTGGCGGCGCAACCCGATCGTCGGAAGGGACTTGCCGAGGACCCCGGCTGGTGGTACCGAGACCTGCAGTCTGATCCGCAGTTCAGGGCGCTGGTCGGCAAGCCATAGTTGTTGCAGCCGCGTGACGATCGCGGCACTGGCGCGCCGGCCCCTCCGCTGACACATTCGGGCACTGCAAATAACTCATACACCGCCGCCCCGGTGAGTTGCCGGGACTCGGCGAGTGGCGACCCCCCAAGCACGCGAGGTCAGGATGCGGCGCACGTCCCCGGCATTCGTCATTGGTGCCAGCCTATTGTTCGCGGCGTGCTCGGCCGGCGACCGGCCCGGAACCCCCACCGGTCCGTCCGAGCAGCCCAGCGGTCCCGATCTCGCCACAAGTACGACAACCGGCCCGGTCTGCAGCAACTATCCCGCAACGCAGGCCACCGCGATCCAGCAGATACTTACCGAGCTGGGCTACGTGTACCCGCGGTTCAGTCCACCGCTGGTGGCCCTTCAGCTGATCTCGAATCTGCTGGGCACCGCGCTGGCCAGGGCGCAGCAGACCTCGGCCCAGCAGTTCGCGGTGCAGATCATCCATCGCCTGCAGAGCGACCTCACGGCCCGGAAGCTCCAGAC
>DATBQV010000112.1:0-21154 GCA_036560625.1 Gemmatimonadales bacterium | reverse complement strand
CCAACCGATGGGGGTCTGGTCCGACCGGTGGGGATGGGCCTCCGGCTGATGTCCGTGAGGGTGGGTGTGGACGTAGTCGCCGTGGCTGTGCGCGTGAGAGTGAACGTGGGCCGGTGCCGCCTCGGGCGCCGCGCGCACGGGCGCTGCGGTCGCGGTCGCTCCCGCCTGGCGAGCCAGGCCCAGGAACTCGCGGAGATTGGCGATGCCCAGCACGATGAGCATGATCCCCACCGCGAGCTCCATCGACAAACCGATCCGATCGGGGATCACCCAGCGGAACAGGATGATGCCGCTGCCCACCAGCAGGATCGTGAGCGTGTGTCCGACACCCCAGACCGCCCCGATCAACGCGGCGCTTTTCGTCGTCCGCTGGCGGGCGACGATGGTGGTGACCGCGATGACGTGATCCGGGTCGGTGGCGTGGCGCATGCCGAGGAAGAAACCGAGGGCGAGAACCGCGAGCAGGTCGGTCACGGCCGGTTTTTCTAGAGGCGACCGGCCATCCAGGCGCGCGCGGCCTCGACCTCGCCGTCCCGCGTGAGCCGCCAGCCCTCCTGCGCGGACTCGCCGTAGCGCGCGTTCATCACGCTCTCGGTGAGGCGCCCTGCGAGCCAGGTCGCCATGGGGGCGGTCAGGCTGTCGGGCACGCTCACGCCCGCGAGCACGGAGCTGCCGTCCTCAGGCGTTGCCGCGTAGGTGCCTGCGGCCGTCGCGTGCTCGGTCCAGTCCGTGATGCGGTCGGCCAGCGCCTGCCACGTCGTGCCCGCGACGGTGGCCAGCGCCGCCGCCGGCGGAGCGAGCGTCGAGTCCGCCGAGAGCGCGACGTCGGGCGCGATGCCGCCTTGATGGGCGGCGGACGGGTCGACCGACTCACCGGTCGGTTGTGGTCCCCGATCGATCCCGCGCCCGGCCGGCGTGAACCACTTGGCGACCGTGAGCTTGACCGCCCAGCCCTCGGGCAGCGGCGTGATCTGCTGAACCGACCCCTTTCCATAGCTCTGGGTGCCGAGCACGCTGGCACGATGCGCATCCTGCAGCGCGCCGGTCAGTACCTCGGCGGCGGACGCAGAGTAGGCGTCGATGAGGAGCGCGAGCCGGAGCTTGGGATAACGCGGCTCGGCCATCACCCGTGCCCGTTGCACCGGCGAGCCCGGACGACCGCGCACCTCGACCAGCCCCGTGCCCACGGGCAGGAACAGCTGCGCGATGCCCAGCCCTTCCTCCAACAGACCGCCGGGGTTGCCGCGCAGGTCAATGACCAGGCCCTTGGCGCCGGCACCGACCAAGTGGTCCACCGCCGCGACCAGCTCGTCGGTGGCGCCGGGACCGAATTGGCGAAGCCGCAACACGCCCACGCCACCATCGAGCATCGCCACGCCGCCGACCGACGGGACGGACACCGAGTCACGCGAGACGGACGACTCCGCCACGGTTCCGCCGTGCCGCAGGGTCAGCCGCACCGTGGAACCCACGGGGCCGCGAATGTGAGTCACGGCCTCGTCGATGGAGAGCCCGACGACCGACTGGCCGTCGACCGCCACGATCCGATCGAACGCCGTGAGACCGGCCTTGGCCGCGGGGCCGCCGGCGATCACGCTGCTCAAGTAGACGGTGTCGCGCAGGACGCCGAGCCGGGCACCGATCCCGCCGAAGCTTTCGCCGGCCATTACCTTGAAGTCTTTCAAACCCTGAGGCGAAAAAAGGATCGTATGGCGATCGCGAAGTGACGCGAGCATCGTCTCCGCGGACGAGAAGTGCGCGAGCGAGTCCTGGTCGAGCGGCGTGACGTAGTGGCTCGCGATCGTCTCGCGCAGCGCGGCGAACACCGCCGGCGGCACCGCGGTATCGGCTTGGGCCCGGAGCTCGGTGCTCCACGGGGCGAGGAGTGCGAGAAGCAGGATTTGGCGCATAACACTGTCCAATCTACAGGGGACACGAGGCCGGCAGGTGCTGCCGTCGACACCATCCGATCGGCAGAAACCGCGCCATGTCGCCAGGAGAAGGCGTGCAGAGCGTGGGTGCGGTCGCTCCAGCGCGGGACGCGCCGACGCGAATCACGACGGGCGCCACTATCGCCTGCATGAATGTATTGGAAATGATGGGCTATCCGTGTCGTAAATGTTATCGCCAGTCAAACGCGCATGTTGGCCTGGAATCTGCTTTTACATCGCGGTGAGCGGCACCGGTTGCCGCTCGCTCGTCAATCGTTTGCGGGACGGCTCGGCAGGGACGCTGCGCATCACGCACTGGAGTGTTCGAACGGATTTCGAGCCGTGCGGACCCGCAGTGTCCATCCGCCCTTGCCGCGCGGAGTCCCGCGTTCCATGCCGTCATCGTCCCATTACGCCCGTCCCGCCCTCCTCGGCACGGTCCTGGGCCTCGTCCTCGGCTGTGCCTCGGTTATCGAGCCTTGATCGGCGCGCCGGAGGGCGCCAATCTTGAGCACGCGAAGTCATGGATCGGGGGCTTGGAGATGGACCTAGGCGACAACGTCTGGACCGTGGGGCAGCTCCTCGAGGGCCTCCAGCGGGGCGACGACGTGTTCGTCCTCGATGTGCGGAACCGCGACGAGTTCGAGCGCTTCCGAGTGGAAGGGCGGGGCCCGTTGCCCGCCCTCAACGTCCCGTACTTCGAGATGCTGGAGGCCGGCGGCCACGAGGACATGGTGGACGCAATCGCCGCCTGCGTGGAGCGCGACTTGGCGGACCGCCTCCCGCGCGACCGCCCGATCGTGACCGTCTGCGCCAAGGGTAACACGGCCGTGTTCGTCACCGAGGGCTTGCGCCGGCTGGGCTACCCGGGGGTGACGCTTGCGGGCGGGATGACCGCGTGGGGCGGTCACTATTCCACCCGTGCGGTGGTGGAGAGAGCCGACCTCGCCATCCACCAGGTGAGCCGGCCGGCACGCGGATGCCTGAGCTACGTGGTGGCGAGCGGGGGGCGGGCGACGGTGATCGACCCAACCCGCCATCTGCATCCATATGTAGAGCTGGCCCGGGCGCGCGGGCTTAGCATCGAGCGCGTCATCGACACGCACGGTCATGCCGACCACGTGAGCGGCGGCCCCGCGCTCGCGCGGGAAACCGGCGCGACCTACCATCTGCATCCGTATGACGCCGTGCACCCGCTGGACCTGATGCCGGCCACCATTCGGTACGAGCCGATCCGCGACGGAGAGATCTTTCCGGTTGGCCGGCACCGGCTCCAGGCGCTGCACGCCCCCGGTCACACGCTCGGTCTCACCGCGCTCCGGCTGGATCCCTACCTGTTCACCGGCGACAGCATCTTCATCCGCTCGATCGCACGGCCCGACCTCGGCGGTCGCGCCGAGGCGTGGGCCCCCCTGCATGCACGGTCGCTTCGAGCACTCGCGGCGCTGCCTGGCGACACGGTGGTCCTGCCAGGGCACTTCAGCTCCCTGGAAGAGGCGCAGGCCGACGGCGTCTTCGCGGCGCCGCTGGCGCTCCTCAAGCGGACGAACGACGGACTGGTGGCGCTGGCCGGGGCGACCGACGCGGATTTCGTTCGGTACCTGCTGGAGAGCCTGCCGGAGCCGATCGCGGAGTACGCCGACATCAAGCGGGTCAACGCGGGGCTGCTGACCGCCACCGAAGAAGACGCGGCGCGGCTCGAGCTGGGGAAGAACGTCTGCGCCCTGGCCCAGGCCTACGCGCCAGCCAATGGGGGAACCTGATGAGCCTCGCCTTCGACAAGCTCTACGACGCCCGCGGCCTCGCCTGTCCCATGCCCCTCATCAACACCCGGAAACAGGTCGGCACGATCGAGCCGGGTCAGGTGCTCAAGGTGCTGGCCACCGACCGCGGGTCTGTCGCCGACTTTCAGGGCTGGGCCAAGGTCGCGAAGAATGTCGCGATCGTGGGCCAGGAGACCGAATCCATGGACGGTATCAGCGTCTACGTCCACTACGTGAAGCGAACCGCCTGATGGACGACCGGATCCAGGAGCTGGAGCGGCGGGTGGCGGCGCTCGAGGAGCGCGCGCCCGAGGACCGGGTGAGCCTCATCGTCTTCTCGGGCGATCTGGACCGGGTGCTGGCGGCGTTCGTCATCGCGACCGGTGCGGCCGCCATGGGCCAGCAGGTGAGCATGTTCTTCACGTTCTGGGGACTCGGCGTCCTGCGAAAAGGGACGCAGCTATCGGGGAAGACGCTCCTCCAGAAGATGATGGCCGTGATGAGTCCGGGCTCGAGCGAGGCGCTGCCCGTGTCGCGCATGAACTACTTCGGCGTCGGCGCCACCATGCTGCGCTCCATGATGAAGGAGCGAAACGTCACCTCGCTCGAGGACATGGTCGCCCTGGCCCGGGAGCTGGGCATCCGGATGATCGCCTGCGAGATGTCGCGCGACGTGATGGGGATCCGCGACTCGGAGCTCGTCGGCGGCGTGGAGTGCGGCGGCGTGGCCACGTTCCTCGCGGACTCGCTCCGGTCGCGAACCAGTCTGTTTATCTAGCGGCCCTTTAGCTCCACCAGCAGGACGTGCGTCGTTCCCGTTCCTTCATATTCGCTCGCGTGGGTCTCGCCATCGTGCCAGGTGGCCTGCCCGGTGGCGGCCGCCGCCTCCGTCGTCTTGCCGTCCGCCGACGTGAACTTCGTCTTGCCCGCCCCGGAGATGCTGTAGCTCACGTAGCCCGGGTGCGAATGCATGGGGATCTTGGTTCCGGCCGTGCTGTGGAAGTCGAGCACCCGCACCTTGTCGTTCTCCAGCAGCACCTTGAAGTTTTTCGGGGCCACCTTGACGGGATCCTGGGCCGCCGCGGTCCCGGCGGCGCCGAGCAGGAGCAGCGTACAGGTCGTAATGCCGATCAGCGCCGGGGCCGAGACTGTCAGGGGTCTCATTGGGCTTTCTCCGTGGCAAGGTGATGTTCGGAACGAGTTGGGAAACCGGCCAATGTAGTATCTACCCCATCCGTTCCGACCCCGCCATCTTTCCCGCGCCTCCTCCCGGCACATGCCTTGAATCCGTTCGAACGCCTGCAGTCCGCCCTGGCCGACCGCTACCGCCTCGAGCGTGAGCTGGGGCAGGGCGGCATGGCCACGGTTTACCTGGCGCACGACCTCCGCCACGACCGCAAGGTGGCGGTCAAGGTTCTGCGGCCGTCGCTCGCCGCGGTCATCGGCGCCGAGCGATTCCTCGCCGAGATCAAGACCACGGCGGGTCTCCAGCATCCGCACATCCTTCCCCTGCACGACTCCGGCGAAATGGACGGCCAGCTCTTCTACGTGATGCCGCGCGTGGAAGGTGAGTCCCTGCGCGAACGGCTCGAGCGGGAGAAGCAGCTGCCGATCCCCGAGGCCGTGCGGATCGCGACCGAGGTGGCTTCCGCGCTGGGCTACGCGCACCGGCACGGAGTAATTCACCGCGACATCAAGCCGGAGAACATCCTGCTGCACGACGGGCAGGCTCTGGTGGCGGACTTCGGGATCGCACTGGCGGTGAGTGCTGCGGGCGGGAGCCGGATGACCGAGACGGGCTTGAGCCTTGGTACGCCGCACTATATGAGCCCGGAGCAGGCGATGGGGGACCGGAGTCTCGACGCCCGCACCGACGTATACGCGCTCGGCTGCGTGCTGTACGAGATGCTGACGGGCGACCCGCCATTCCAGGGCTCGACCGCCCAGGCCATCGTGGCGAAGGTGATGACGGAGAGGCCCTCGCCCATCCGTATCTTCCGCGACACGGTGCCGGAGCATGTGGAGGCAGCCACCCTCACCGCACTCGCCAAGCTCCCCGCGGACCGGTTCGCCACCGCGGCGGAGTTTGCGGCGGCGCTCGCGGACTCCCCGACGGCCAGGCGCACGCCCACCACGCCCATGCTGGCTGCCGGCGGGGCTCGCGCCCTGTCGCCCGGGAGCCGGCTCGCGGGCTGGTGGGGGTGGGGACTGTCCGCGCTCCTGGTCCTGGCGGCTGGCTGGCTGGGCTTCCTGCTTCACCGCGCGCCGCCGGCGCCGCTCGCGCGCTACGAGCTCAAGGTTCCGGGAATCCGCGGAGAGGATCAGCTCTACACCGGCAACACCTTCGCGCTCTCGGCGGACGGCTCCGCGCTCGCCTACGTCGGAGGGGCGCCGGGGGCGACCGCCGCGCAGCTCTGGCTGCGTACCCGGGATGCGCTTGCACCTCGGCTGCTGCAGGGGACGGAAGGCGCCGACGCCCCCTTCTTCTCGCCGGACGGCAAGTGGGTCGCCTACTTCGCCAACGGCCGGCTGTACAAGCTCCCCCTGAGTGGCGGGGCCCCTGTCGCCATCGCGGATTCTACCAATCGGTCCGCCGTCGGAGGAACCTGGCTGCCGGATGGCTCCATCCTTTACACCAGCGACGTGTTCTCCCTCCGGCGGCTCACCGCCGACGGCCGGAAGACGGAGGCGGTGGCCAGCCCGCCGTCCGGGTTGGGCGCAGCCTTTCCGGCGGCGTTGCCTCGGGCAGACCTGGCTCTGGCGACGCTCTGCACCAACAACTGCGCCCGCATGACCCTGTACGGGCTCGACCTGCGTACGGGAAAATGGAAGAAGCTGGCGGACGATGTCGCCCGGAGCTGGTACCTGCCGATCGGGTATCTGGTCTACGCCCGCCTGGATGGCACCGTGCTGGCGGCCCGGTTCGATCCTGACAAGCTCGAGCTGCAAGGCGCCCCGGTGCCGCTGCTCTCGGGCGTTCGCGTGACGAACGCCTCCGTGCCCGACCTGGATATCAGCGCCTCCGGCATCCTCGTCTACCTGCCGGGCACGAGCGCTCAAGCGCACGCGACCGTGGTGCGCGTTGACCGCCAGGGTCACGTCCGGCCGCTCGAAGAAGCGTGGCACGGGACCATCACGTCCCTCGCGCTGTCGCCCGACGGCACCCAGTTGGCGGTCAGCCTGGCCGAGACGGGCCGGACGGACCTGTGGATCAAGCAACTCGACCGGGGTCCCCTCACCAAGCTGACGTTCGACGGCACGCTGAACTACCGTCCGGCGTGGCGACCCGACGGCCGCACGCTGACGTTCACCTCCGACCGGGCCGGTCCCTCCTTCCTCTATAGCGTCCGGGCGGACGGCAGCGGGGCGCCGGAGCGAGTCATGGCGGCCGACACGACGGAAGTGGACGAAGCGGAGTGGTCCGGAGACGGTAAGTGGCTGCTGTTCCGTGCGGGCGTCGCCGACGGTCTCCGCGACATTTACGCCCGGGGCACCGGAGGCGACACGGCGCGAATCACAATCGTCAACAGCCGGTTCGACGAATACATGCCGGCGCTGTCACCGGACGCACGGTGGGTAGCCTACGTGTCCGCCGAGTCGGGGCGGGAAGAGGTCTACGTCCGGCCGTTCCCCCATGCCGCCGAAGCGCGCTGGCAGGTGTCCAACGGCGGCGGCAACGCGCCGGCGTGGTCCCACAGCGGGCGAGAGCTGTTCTACCTGACCCCGACCGGCAAACTCGTATCGGTGGACATCGTGCCTGGAAGTGAATTCCGAGCCGGGGAGCGGCGGGACCTGTTCAGCCTGAGCCGTCTCTTCGGCACTCCGTTCCACCGCTCCTACGCCGTCACACCTGACGATCGCGGCTTCATCATGCTCCAGGCGGATTCCGCAGGCGCCGCCGGAGACGCCTATCTGGCGGTTGTGCTCAACTGGTTCCAGGAGGTCGAGGCGAAGGTCGGGAAGCGGTGACGGTGGCGGTCACGGCGCTACGCCTCTTCGCGGCCGTGTGCGTCGTGCTCGGTGTCGTTGCGCTGGCGAACCTGCTCACCGGCGGCGCCGCGGTTCCGTGGTGGGGACAGGCAACCGAAGAGTGGGAGATCCGCGGGCTCGTCGTCCTGGCGGTCGCGACCGGCCTCGCCGTGGTCCTGGGGGCGCGGGTGGACGCGGGCCTCGCTCGCGCGCGGGCGCTGCTGCTCCGACCGTCGCCACGGGTCTTCGGTTTCGTGATGGCCGGGGTCACTTTCGCCGCCGCCGCCTTTCTCGCCCGTTACTGCTTTGCCGGTCAGCCGTTCACCACCGACGAGATGGCCCAGCAGTGGCACGCCCGCATTCTGTTGAGCGGGCATCTCTCGGCGGTTCCCGAGGCCCACCGGGAGTTCTTCAATACCGCGCCCGTGCTCGATCGCGACGGGCGCTGGTTCTCCCAGT
This sequence comes from Gemmatimonadales bacterium, assembly GCA_036560625.1. GTDB lineage: Bacteria > Gemmatimonadota > Gemmatimonadetes > Gemmatimonadales > GWC2-71-9 > DASQPE01. Next base: position 13,032 of record DATBQV010000112.1, on the reverse strand, counting down.
ATCCCGTCGGGAGCCCGGCGCTGATCGCGCTCGGCCTGCTCGCCGACGCGGCGTGGCTGGTGAACCCGGTGCTGATCGGGCTGGCGGCATGGAGCCTGTACCGCTTCATCCTCACCGCGTTCGACGACCTCACCGCCCGCCTGACGACGCTGCTCTTCGCGCTGAGCCCGATGGTCCTCATCATGGGGGCCAGCCAGATGAATCACGTCCCGGCGCTCAGCTTTGCGCTGCTCGCGCTCGCGAACGTCGCGGCGTGGGACCGGGCCGAGGATCCGGCGCGTCAGCGACGGCATGCCGCCCTCGCCGGGCTCGCGCTCGGGCTGGTGGCCCTCGCGCGTCCGCTGGACGCGGCGCTGGTGGGCGCCGTGGTCCTGGGGTTCGAGGCCTGGCGCTCGCGCGGGTTTCCCGGCCGCGGCCGCTCGCTGCTGGGGCAGCTCGTCGCTGGGGCGCTGCCGGTGGCCGCGCTCCTCTGGGTGAATGCCCGCACGACCGGGAGCCCCTTGCTGTTCGGGTACGAGGCGCTCAACGGTCGGGCGCACGGGCTTGGCTTTCACGTGGATCCCACCGGGCGGATGCATACGCCGACGCATGGCGTTGTGCTCATCTCCGGATACCTGATGCGTTTGAGCCGGTATCTGTTCGAGTGGCCGCTGCCGGGCGTGCCGGTCGTCGTGGCGGGGCTGCTCGCGGTGAGCCGGCCGTCCCGCTGGGACGTCGTGCTCGCCACACTGGCCGCGGCCTTTCTCGCGGCGTACGCCGGCTACTGGTTCGACGGCTTCTTCGCGGGGCCGCGCTTCCTCTTCACGGTGGCGCCCGTGTTCGTCTACTTTGCCGCGCGGGCCCCGGGCGCGCTGGCGGCGGCCGTGCGCCCGGCCCTCGCGCGACGCGCCATCCTGCTCGTCGTGCCGATCTGCCTGCTGGCCACGTGGCTCGGCCCCTACGGCGTGTCGAGCGCCCGCGCGCGCATCGCGCTCTTCGTGGATCAGCGGACCAAGCTCAAGACGGATGTCGAAGCACAGGTAGCGCGGGCGGGCCTCCGGAACGCGCTCGTGCTGGTCAACGAGGGCTGGCGGGGCAACCTGCTCGCCCGGCTCCGGGTGCTGGGCGTCTCCCAGTTCCGCGCCGACGCGATCGCGAGCAGCGCAGATGCATGCGCGCTGGAAACGGCCCTGGACGCGGAAGATTCACTGAGCGGCACCGACCCTGAGCGGGCCGCGCGCGTACTGGACCGTGCGACGGGGGCAGGGGTGGCGACGCCGAGGCCGGTGGAAGGGTTGCCGGCGGACCAGGCGATCTCGCTCGTGCCCGGGACGACGCTGACGGCCGAGTGCCGGCGCGAGCTGGAGCGCGAGGCGGCGGGCACCATGCCCTACCCGCTCTTTCTCGCTCGGCAGCAGGTGGGGCGCGACGGGACGGTGGACGGTGATGTCGTCTTCGCCCGCGACCTGGGCGATCGCAACGAGGTGCTGCGCGCCCGCTTCGGCGACCGGACGTGGTACCGCTATCGCCCCGCGCGGGGGTTGGAGGACACGACGACGGCGTTCGTGCTCTACCGAACGGGCGAGCCTTGAGGCGGCCGGTTCAGAGCCGGCTGGCGAGACCCAGAGTGAGGTCTCGCGTTTGGGCATCGGGGGCGTTGCGCTGGACGGAAGCAACCCCGTTCTCCACCGCCGACGCGGACACGTATAGCTCGCTCCGCCCGATTACCTGGTCGTTTGCCGACTTCAACACGAAGTAGTGCTCACCGTCGGTCGCCTTGCGCCGCTCGAACCGCCCGTCGGTCGGAGCGCTTGCCCGGACGGAGGCGATCCCGTCCTCCGCGTTGGCCTTGGTCGTGTAGGACTGGCTGGTCAGTATGATCTGCCCGTTGGCTGCCTTCAGGTTGAACATGAACTGACCGTTGTTGGTCTGCCGCAGTTCGAACGCTCCCGCCATACGATCCTCCGGCTACGATAGTGGTGCCACCTGCAGAGTCTACGATGAAGCGGCGAGCAGGTCTTCGGAAGGGGGAAAACCCGCAGGTGCCGCCAAACCTGATCAGTTTTGACCGGATGCCGAAGGAGGCACCTCGGCGCGGATCCAGATCCAGAGCAGCGCGGCGAGGAATGCGGAGAGCGCCGCGGTGCCCAGCGCCGCGGGCCACCCCAACTCTCGAGCGGCGAGAGGTACCACGAGCGCCCCGATTCCCCCGACGACGTTGCCCCCGGTGTTGAGGACGCCGCACGCCGCCGACGATTGGCGGCCGCCCACGAGCGTGGTCGCGGCCCAGGCCGCGCTGTCGGTGAACTGCTGCCCGGCGAGGCAGAGCGACAGCAGCACGACGGCGAGGTATGGGCTGGGCACCGCGCCCGCCGCCAGGAGGAAGACCCCGGCAAGCCCCAGGCCGATCATCGAGACCACCCGACAGCCCACGATGGTACCGTAGCGGCGGGAGAGCCGGTCGCACACCATGCCGCCCGCGACAGCGCCCACCGCGCCGGTGATCCAGGGCGCCGCGGCGAAGGCACCGCCCGCGAGGAGCGTGAACTTCCGCACGTCCACCAGGTAGATGTACAGCCAGTTGAAGAAGAAGTAGAACAGGTAATTGGCGAAGAAGTAGCTGAGCGTGATCAACAGAAGATCATGATTGCCGAGCAGCCGCCGCCAATCGAGAGCTTCGCGCCGCTCGGCCGCTGCGCGCGCCCGGCCCGCGTTGATGTGCGCCAGCTCGCCCGGCCTCACGCCCCGGTGTTCCTCCGGCCGATCCCTGCTGTACCACCACCACAGGGCCGCGACCGCGAACGCCAGCGGCCCGGTCACGACGAACGACCCGCGCCAGCCGATGGTCACGGCGAGCCACGCGATCAGCGGCCCCGTTGCGGCGGAGCCGAACGTCAGGCCCGCATTGCACACCCCGTTGGGGAGGGCCCACCCGGTCGCCGGAAACCAGCGTGCGATGGTGAAGCCGCTCATGATCGGAAAGAGCGGTGCCTGCGCGGCCCCCATGAGAAAGCGCAGCGCCGCGAGGCTGGCGATGACGGCGACCGGTGAGGCGGCTCTCGGAACTACCCCGACCAGCATGTTGAGCGCGCCCCAGAGCACCATGATCAGCGTGAGGCCCCGTCGCCCGCCGACCCAGTGTCCGACAATGCCGCCGGGGAGCTGGAAAAGGGCGTAGCCCCAGGCGAAGGCCGCGAGCACGATCCCCAGTTGCACGTCGGTGATGCCGAGGTCGCCGATCATCTGCCGGCCCGCGACCGACATGTTCTGGCGCAGCAGATAGGCGACGAAAGACGACAGGGTCAGCAGCGCGATGATCCGCCAGCGCACATTGCTGGTCGGACCGGCCCTGGAGTCGGGCGCGCGGTCGGGCGGGGCACTCACGGGCGCGGGAGGGGCAGCTGCGATGATGACACCGGGCAGGGGGTCCCTGAATGTGCGGGCGGCCGAGCGGCTCCGCCACGGGCGGCTCGGACGATCAGGCCTTGCGGCGGTAGGGACGGTACACCGGCTCCCACATCTTGGCGGCGATCAACCCGGCGAGCGCCTGGTCCTCGAACCGAGCGCACACACCGTCCTCGCGCGCCTGGCGCGCAACCGCCGTGGCGACGACGACGGCCACCTTGCGCAGATCGCGCACGGGAGGCAAGAGATTCGCGCCCGCGGCGCTGAGCGACGGTGACGCCCCGGCCAGCGCCCGTGCCGCCGCGGCGAACATGTTGTCGGTCACTCGGCGGGCGCTCACGGCCAGCGCGCCGAGTCCCACACCCGGGAAGACGTAGGCGTTGTTTGTCTGGTCGGTAATGAAGGGCTTACCGTTCACTCGCACGGGAGGGAAGGGGCTGCCCGTCCCGATCAGCGCGCGCCCCGCGGTCCACTCCATCAGGTCCGCCGGGACCGCTTCCGCTCGGGACGCGGGGTTGGAGAGCGGAAAGATCACCGGGTGCTCGACCCGTTCCGCCATCCTGCGGACGATGGGTTCGGTGAAGGCGCCCGGCTGGGCAGAGACGCCGATGAGCACGGTCGGGCTCGCGTTCTCGACCACGTCGGCAAGCCCGATGCGATCAGGGTGTGTGCGGGTCCAGGCGGCCACCGCCGCGCGTGGCTGGACGAACGGCGCCTGAAACGGCTGGAGATCCTGCATCCCCTCCACGAGGAGCCCGTCGCGGTCTACCGCGAAGAAGCGGCGGCGCGCCTCGGCTTCGGAGAGGCCCTCTTCCACCATCATGCGCAGGATCAGCAGTCCGATGCCGCATCCGGCGGTTCCCGCTCCGAAGATCACGATGCGTTGATCGCCGAGCGTCTTCCCGGTGGCGCGCATGGCGGCCAGGAGTGCGCCCGCGGCGACGGCGGCGGTGCCCTGCAGGTCGTCGTTGAAGGTGCAGAGCCGATCGCGGTACCGCGCCAGAATCCGTCCCGCATTGGGCCGGGCGAAATCCTCCCACTGCAACAGGACGTGCGGCCAGCGACCCTGGACGGCGCTTACGAACGCCTCGATGAAGTCATCGTACGCCTGGCCGCGTACCCGTTCGTGCCTCCAACCCAGATACAGCGGATCCACCAGCCGCTCGGCGTTGTCGGTGCCCGTGTCCAGCAGGATCGGCAACGTCGTCGACGGGTGCAGCCCGGCGCAGGCGGTATAGAGGGAGAGCTTCCCGATGGGGATCCCCATGCCTCCCGCTCCCTGATCGCCCAGGCCGAGGATGCGCTCGCCGTCGCTCACGACGATGGCCTCGACCCGATCGAACCGCGGATGCGCGAGCACGCCGGGGATCCGGTCCCGGTTGGCCCAACTGAGAAAGAGGCCGCGCGGGTAGTGCCAATAGTGACTGAACTGCTGGCAGCCCTCGCCAACCGTCGGCGTGTAGACCAGCGGAAGCATCTCCGCGAGGTGACGGGTGAGCAGGGCGTAGAAGAGGGTTTCGTTGGCGTCCTGAAGCCCCCGGAGCAGGAGATAGCGATCCAGGTCGCTGCCCAGCTTCCGGAGCGAGCGCACCCGGCGCTCGATCTGCTCCTCCAGCGTTCCGACATGCGGCGGCAGCAGCCCGTGCAACGCGAAGGCGGACCGCTCCTCCTCGGTGAACGCGGTCCCCTTGTTGAGCAGCGGATTGGTCAACAGGGCGATGCCGTCGAGCGATGTCTCGAGCGCATTCGTGGCGACCGGCGGTCCTGGAAGATCCACGCGAGCGTGCCTCCGCAGCGGGGAAGACGGGTGGGGTAACATAGCGACGGCTCCAGGCCGCGCGTCACAGCGTCGGCCGCTCGCGGGAGCCATAGTTCCGCCTACGCATGTACGACGAGTCGAACCCACCGCGAGTCCATCTTGACCGGCGCGCCACCCGGCGCGCCGAGTACCGCCGCACGGCGCCGGGACTGCTCGAGATCGGGCGGTTCCACTGCGCGGTTCGGGATCTCGGAGTGGGCGGCCTCCGGGTAGAGCCGGCGCCGCCCGCACAGGTCTGGCGGGTGAGCGAGCCGGTCGCCGGCGAGCTCGTATTGCGCGGGGGCGGTCGGGTGGTGCTGGAGGGCTCGGTCTACCGAATGGATCGCGCGGGGCTCGCCATCGTGCCCCGGGGCGACCGCTGGCCGACCGAGGCGGTGGTCGGCCTCGAGCGCGCCGCGTTGCTGCAGGGCCAGCGGGAGCGGCGCCGCGCGCCCCGGCTCCCGTTCCCGGCCGCCAGCAACGTGCGCACGCCTCTTCGCGATGTGAGCGCGATGGGATTGCGGTACGCGCTGGCCCCCGGCGAGCCCGCGCCCGCCGTGGGGAGTCATGTCGCCGGAACGCTCCGCCTCGATGCCGGGCTGGCAATTTCGGTCCAGGGCAAGGTGGTCCGGCACCTGGGCCGCGAGATCGCGGTGGCGCTGGAGCCGCCCGGGCTCGATCCCGATCTGCTCGCTCGGCTCCGGCGGCGGTTCTTCCCGGAGCCTACCCGCTAGATGAGGATCGCGCGAGGGCCCGCGGAGGGCGGTGCGGCAGCCGCACCACCTCGATCCGAACCAGCAGCGCCCCCAGGAGGATGAGCAGCACGGCGCCCGCCACCGGGCTCGGTCCCCCCAACGCCAGCAGGCACAGGGGTGCCAACATTCCGCCCCCCACTGCAAGAAAAGCGAGCCAGCCCAGCGCCGCGCGTCCGTAGGCGCCGGCGAGCGTCGCGCGAGCATCCCGGATCACCAGACCCAGCGAGGCTGCGTTGAGGATGATCAGCGGGATCAGCGCCGTGCGCAGTGCCGGCGTCGCGCCCGGCTGCCCCAGCACGATCGACAGGAAGAGGAGCTGCGCGGTGCCCAGCATGACCGCCGAGCTGGCGAGGTAGCCGCCCAGCCAGCGCGCGTCCTTCCAGCCGGGTTGCGCCGTGGTGCTGAACAGGACCCCCTTGTACACGGCGGCGCCCAGAGCCGGCACGAGCCCGATGATCATGGCGGGCCGGCGCACCGATTCGAGCGCTGTCACCGCGCCCCCTTGGATCCCCAGCAAGGTGAGCACGCTTACCGTCGCCAGGACCGTGAGCGGCAGCGCGTAGACGGTGAGGCACCACGTGCCGAGCGACATGGGCGAGGTGGGCTTGAAGACCCGCAGCATATGATGGAACCGGAGCGGATCCCCGAGGTCCAGCACGAGACAGACGAGATCGGCGAGCAGGAGCACCAAGGCGATCGGATACGCCGCCCGCGCGACCGATCCAAACACCCTCGGCGCCGCCAGCTCGGCGAGCGCCGCTACGAGGAACAGGCCGGTCGTGAGGTTATTGAACAGTGTGTCCCACGCGACCAGCCCGTGCCAGTTCGGCGCTTTGGTGACCGGCCGGCCCGCGTAGCCGGTGTTGGTCGGAGGCCGGGCAGGGTCGGCGCCCACGTCAGCGACCTAGAAGGAACAGCGCTGACAGGAGCACAGCGATCGCCACGACCCCGGAGGCAATGGCGCGGACGTAGTCCCCCTTCATGTGAAGCCACGGGTTGAAGGGGTTGTCCGGAAGCCCGTATACGGACGGGCGATCGATCAGCAGGTAGAACGAATTCAGCTCGGAGTAAGTCGCGCTTGGGGCGTCGCCGTAGAGGTAGGCGCCGGGCACACCCCGTTGGTGCAGCTGCTCCACCCGCTCGCGGGCGCGCTCGCGGAGCGCGTCTATCGGACCGAACTGAATCGACTGGGTGGGGCAGGCCTTGGCGCACGCCGGCACCAGCCCGTCCCGCTGCCTGTCGTAGCAGAGCGTGCACTTGTGCGCGTGCCCGTCGAGCGCGCTGCGGGTGATGACCCCGAACGGACAGGCCGCGACGCAATAGGCGCAGCCATTGCAGATGTCGGGCTGGATGTAGACGTTGTCGAACTCGGTATGGATGAGCGCGCCCGTGGGGCACGCCTGCTGGCAGGGCGCGGTGACGCAGTGCTTGCACACGTCGCTCATCATGAGCCAGCGGCCCGGATCGAGCAGATCGGGGCCGGCCGCGCCGGGCGTGGAGGCGGGGTCCACCGGGAACTGCTCGATGAACTTCACGTGCCGCCACGAGGTCGCCGACAGCTCCCCAGTGTTGTCGTAGCTGTCGCCGAGCCAGGCGAACCCGTCGGCGGGGAGCTGGTTCCACTGCTTGCACGCGACCTCGCACGCCTTGCACCCGATGCAGACGGTCGTGTCGGTGTAGAAGCCGGTAGCCGGCTCCGGCTCCGGCGAAGCACCCCGGTGGAAGGGCTCGACGACGCGATCGAGCAACCCCGCCAGCGACCCGCGGGGCGGGTCGCTGCCGGGTGCCAGCGCCGCAAGCTCCTTCTCTCTAGCGACCATCGCCGAATTGCCCTTCCGGCTGAGCCGCCACCGGCGTGTCGGGGACGGGATCGTTCGTCGGCCTGGGCGCCGGCCTCTTCGTGGGCGTCGGGGCGGGGCCGTCGAGCCGCCCGGCGCCGACCTGGCAGGCGAACGCCTTGCACTCGTGCATGCTGACGTTGGGGTCGGCCACGATAGAGGTGAGATCGTTGGCGTTCGCGCCGACAACTTCTCCGGCAAAGGCCCAATGGAACGGCAGACCGATCTGGTGCACGATCCGCCCCTCGACCGTGAGCGGCCGGAGGCGGCGCGTCACCATGGCGCGGGCCTCGATCGTGGTGCGGGCCGAGCGGACCGTCATCCAGCCGCCGTGGATGATGCCGTGCTCCGCGGCCAGCTCCGGGCTCAGCTCGACGAACATCTCCGGCTGGAGCTCGTTGAGCCAGCTGTTGAAGCGGCTCATCGGTCCGCTGAGGTAATGCTCGGTGAGCCGGAACGTGGTGGCCACGACCGGATATTCGGCGGTGGGTGCGTGGGCCAGGCGGTTGAGCGGTCCCTCGAAGGTCCGGACCGTCGGATTGCAGGTCTGCCGCGGGTAGAGGAGGTTGCCTACCGGCGACTCGACCGGCTCGTAGTGAGTCGGGAGGGGCCCGTCCCGGACCGCGCCGGGCGCGTACAGCCAGCCGACGCCGTCGGGCTTCATGATGAACGGCTGGTTGCCCGCGATCGCCGCCATTCCTTCGGCGCCCGGCGGCGGCCGGTAGTCGGGTGGCTTGGTCAGCTCGAAGTCGGGCTCGTCCAGGCCGACCCAGCGGCCCTGCTCCTGGTCCCACCAGACCAGCTTCTTGCGCTCGGACCACGGCCGGCCTTCCGGGTCGGCCGAGGCGCGGTTGTACATGACCCGCCGGTTGTGCGGCCAGGCGAAGCCCCAATCCGGCTCGAGCGGGTGGCCGGTGCGCGTGCGCTCCCGCGCGCGGTTCCGCCCCGGCTCGGGAAAGACCCCGCTATAGATCCAGCAACCGCACGCCGTCGTCCCGTCGTCCTCGAGCTCGGAGAATCCCGCGACCAGCCGGGGCCGGCCGGTCCCGGGGTCGATCTCGTTCAGCCGGTAACCGTTGATCTCCATCAGCACCTTCTCCAGGTCCGGCTCGCCCTCGATGCGGCTCTCCCGGCCGTCGGGCAGCCGCGGGCGCTTGTCGAAGTCGTAGTCCCACGTGAGCTGCAGCAGGGGCTGGTCACGGGGATCGGTCGAGCCGGCGTAGAGGTGCTTGAGGCGCTTTCCCAGGTTGTAGATGAACCAGGCATCGGAGCGGCTGTCGCCGAGCGGATCGAGGGCCTTGTCGTGCCACTGGAGCATGCGCTGCGTGTTGGTGAGGCTTCCATCCTTCTCCGGCGCGGCGGCCGCCGGGAGGAAGAACACCTCGGTCCCGATCTGATCCGGCGGCGGGCCGGTCGGATCGCTCTTCCAGAACACCGCGCTCTCGATCTCGAACCAGTCGAGGACCACGAGCCAGTCGAGCTTGCGAAGCCCCGCGCGGTGCAGCCCCGCATTGGGCCCGCCGCCGGCGGGGTTCTGGCCGAACAGGAAGTAGCCCTTGACCCCGCCTTTGGCCATGCGATCGAAGTACGGGAGCTGCGAGTAGTCGGCGTCCACCCGGGGGAGCCAGGCAAAGCAGAAGTCGTTCTCCCACGAGGCCGCCTCGCCGTACCATGCCTTGAGCAGGCTGACGGTGAACTTCCGGAAGTTGGCCCAGTAGCCGGTGGCCAGCCCTTCCTGTGCCACGTAGGCGTCGAGGGTCTCGTGCGGCTCGTCGGCGCACGGCTGCGGCAGGTAGCCGGGCAGCACGTCGTACAGGGTCGCGAGGTCGGTCGAGCCCTGGATGGTGGAGTGGCCCCGCATCGCCATGATGCCGCCGCCAGGCCGGCCCATGTTGCCGAGCAGCAGCTGGAGGATGCCGGCGGTCCGGATCATCTGCACGCCGGTGGTGTGCTGGGTCCACCCCAGCGCGTAGACGATGGCGCTGGTCCGCTCGCGCCCGGAGTTGGTGCACAGGAGCTCCGCCACCCGCACCAGCTCCTCCGGCGAGCAGCCGCACACCTGGGACACCACCTCGGGCGTGTAGCGGGCGAAGTGGCGCTTGAGCAGCTGGAAGACGCAGCGGGGATGCTCGAGCGTCGGGTCGGTGGCCGGCCCGCCCTCCACCACGGCGGTCATCTCTCCTCGAGGCCCGGAATGGCAGGGAGCGCCCGCCTCGATGCTGTGGCCGTGCATGCCGAGCTGCTGCTTCAGCATGGCGTACATCGGGGTAGCGCCGCTCCACTCCTCGGCGTCGTCCTCGGCAGCGGTGCGGGCGTAGCCCCAGCGGCCCTCCCGGGCGTCGTACGTGCCGGCCTTCCGGTTCCCGTGGTAGCCGCTGAACAGGCCCTCCAGATCCTCGGTGCCCTTGAACCCTTCCTGCACGATGGTTGACGCGTTGGTGTAGTGCAGGACGTACTCCCGGAACCACCGATCGTGGCTCAGGACGTAGTGCACCAGCCCGCCGAGGAACGCGATGTCGCTGCCGGCCCGGATGCCGATGTGGACGTCGCACATGGCCGACGTGCGGGTGAAGCGCGGGTCGACGTGGATGAGCGTGGCGCCCCGCTCCTTCGCCTTCATAGGCCAGCGGAAGCCCACCGGGTGGGCCTCGGCCATGTTCGAGCCCATGAACAGGACGCAGTCGCTGTGGGCCAGGTCCTGCTGGTAGTTGGTGGCCGCGCCGCGGCCGAACGAGGCGCCCAGACCGGGCACCGAGGCGCTATGTCATATTCGGGCCTGGTTCTCGATGGAGACGACCCCGAGCCCTCCGCCGAAGAGCTTCTTGATGAGGTAGTTCTCCTCGTTCTCGATCGTGGCCCCGCCGAGGGTGCCGATGGACCGCACCGCGTTGAGCAGGCGCCCGGACTCGTTCCGGGCGGTGAAGTCGGCGTCCCGCTCCGCCTTGACCCGGCGTGCGATCTGGTCGAGTGCCCAGTCGAGCGGCTTGGTCTCCCAGTGGTCGGCATAGGGGGCGCGGTACAGCACCTCGGTCACCCGGTGCGGGTTGACGGCCAGTTGAAAGGAGTTGGCGCCCTTGGGGCAGAGGGTGCCCTCGTTGATCGGGCTGTCAGGGTTGCCCTCGATGTCGATGAGCTGCCCGCCCTTGGTGTAGATGAGCTGGCCGCAGCCAACCGCGCAGTACGGGCAGACGCCCTCGGTGACGGTGGCGCCCCGAAGCCGCGAGGTCTTCCGGGCCGTCTGGCGGCTGATTGGCTCTCGGGACGGATCTGCGTGGGACAGAAAGGGAAGATCGGTCATCGGCGGGTCTTGATGATGGTGGAAGGAGCGAGCTACGGGGGCGCCACGCGGTCTGCGCGCCATTATCATCCTACCAGAAATCGGATGCTTGCACCACCCCACTTACCAGGGTCCGGCCAGGGCCGGCGCTCGCGCGGGGCCAGCCTTGACGGTGCCGAAGCCGAGGGCGAAAAACTCCGTGCCGCTGATTGCCTTGCTGAGTCGGTGCGACCGCACGGCCTGGTCCATTAGGAGTCCTGGTTAGCGCGGTCTCCTCGGCGGCGCGGGGCCTCCCGGGCGTCGCTGACCCTCGGCCCGCCGCCTCGCGTTGACCTCGGCGCGAGCGCGATCCTCGGCCTTTCTTGCCCGGATGGCGGCGATGCGGGTCGCCAGCGGCACCTCGAAGCGCGCCTCCGGCGTCGCCTGGTACGGGAAGTCGGGAATCGTCACCCGCGGCAACCGCTTGCCGATCGCGCGCTCGATGCTCCGCAGCTCGGCTTCTTCCTCCGGCGCGACGAACGTGAATGCCTCTCCCGTTGCCTCGGCGCGTCCGGTCCTTCCGATGCGATGGATGTAATCCTCCGGCACCACGGGTACATCGAAGTTCACCACGTGGCCCAGCGCCTCCACGTCGATCCCCCGCGCGGCAATGTCCGTCGCCACGAGCACACGGTACTTGCCGGCCTTGAACCCGGCCAGCGCAGCGGTCCGCTGCGCTTGTGACCGGTTTCCATGGATCCGCTCGGCCTTGATCCCCGCCTTCGTCAGATGCTCCGCCAGGCGGTTGGCCCGGTGCTTGGTGCGGGTGAAGACCAGCGCCTCCTTCATCTCCCCCCGCTTGAGAAGCGCGACGAACAGCGCCGGCTTGAGGTCCTGCCGAACCGGATAGACCGCCTGGGTGATGCCGACCGGTGGGGCGGCCTGGCGCTCGACCTGGATCAGCGCCGGGTTGCGCAGGATCTCGCGGGTGAGCGTCACGATCGGCCCGGGCAGGGTCGCGCTGAAGCAGAAGGTCTGCCGCCGTGTCGGCAGGTGCCGCAGCACGCGGCGAATGTCCGGCAGAAACCCCATGTCGAGCATCCGGTCGGCTTCGTCGAGCACCAGGTACTCCACGCCGGGGAGGGCGGCATAGGGGCGCTTGAAGTGGTCGAGGAGACGGCCCGGCGTCGCGATCAGCACGTCCACCGCGCTCCGGAAGGCATGCTCCTGGGGACCCATGCCGACGCCCCCGAAGATCGCCGCGGCGGTGACCGGCGTGTGGATCGCGAGATCGTTCAGGTCCTGGAGAATCTGGGCGGCGAGCTCCCGGGTGGGCGCCAGCACGAGCGCGCGCGTCGTGCCCCGGCGCTCACCGATGAGCTTGTGAATGATGGGAAGCAGGAACGCCGCGGTCTTTCCACTCCCCGTCATCGCGCAGGCCAGGATGTCGCGCCCGGCAAGTGCCGGAGGAATGGCCTCGGCCTGGATCGGTGTGGGGCGGGTGAAGCCGAGCTCGCGAATCGCCTTGAGCAAAGGCGGATGCAGCTTCAGTGCAGCAAAGGGCACGCAATGTCCTTGGGTCGGAACGAAGTGGCGGACGCGGCTCAGGCCGCGTAGTGCAGCACCGCCACGAAGTGGCACGCCGTGCCCGTGAGCACGAACACGTGCCACACAAAGTGGGCGTAGGGAAGTCGCTTGGCGGCGAAGAACGCCACACCGGCCGTGTAGGCCAGACCACCGGCGACGAGCCAGAGTATGCCGGCCAGCGGCAACTGGAACGACAGGAAGGGCAGCGCCAGAACGAAGAGCCAGCCCATGCCGAGGTAGAGCGTCAGGGAGATCGCCGGATAACGGATGCCGGCCACCGCCTTGAGCCCGATCCCGACGGCCGCCAGGCCCCACGCGAGCCCGAGCAGGGCCCAACCCCAGGCGCCGCGGAGCACGCCGAGGGCAAAGGGCGTGTAGGTCCCGGCAATCAGGAGGAAGATCGCGCAGTGCTCG
>DATBQV010000111.1:0-4731 GCA_036560625.1 Gemmatimonadales bacterium | reverse complement strand
GATCGAGTCCGGCTGGTTCCAGCGTCAGATCGCCCGCGCCTCCGCCCGCTTCCAGGCGGACGTGGAGCAACAGCGCCGAGTGATCGTGGGCGTCAACGAGTTCACCGAGGAGGCCGAGGGGCCGGTTGAGATCCTGAAAGTCGGCGAGGGCGCGGAGCGCACACAGCGCCGGCGGCTGGCCGAGCTTCGGACCCGGCGAGATCCCGGTCGTGTCGCGCCCGCCCTCGCGGCGCTCGCGGCCGCCGCTTCGAACGATCGCAACGTGATACCCGCCATGCTGGACTGCGCGCGCGCCTACTGCACGCTCTACGAGATCCGGCATGTGCTGGAGGAGATCTATGGCAACTATCGCGAGCCGGTCTTTTTCTGAGCGCATCGGCGGCTCCCGCCGCCGCGCGCTCCAAAGGCCGAAGGGGCGCGCCCCCGGACGCGAGAACGGGGTGGCGCTGCAACTTGAGCGCCTGACCCGGGTCGATCCGGCCGGTCATCCGGTCGTGTCCTGTTATCTCAAGCTGGAGCCCCGGGATCGGTCCCGCGGGAAGTATCTGATCAAGGTCAAGAACCGGGTGAAGAGCGTCCTCGCGGGGCTCGAGCGCCTCGGGCTCGACCGGGCGGCGCAGGAAGTGGTAGACCGCGACCTGAGCCGCGTCGTCCAGTACCTCCGCAGCCCGGCCAATCTGCCGGCCGCCCAGGGGCTCGCGATCTTCGCCTGCGAGGGGATCGGGCTGTTCGAGGTGCTGCCGTTGCCGCTCGTCCACCGGTCCCGCCTGGCGGTCGATGGGACGCCGCTGGTCCGCGAGCTTGCCGCGATCGAAGAGGAGTTCGGCCGCGTGATCACCGTGGTCCTCGACCGTACGAGCGCGCGATTCTTCGAGGTGACCGCCTACGAGACAACCGAGCTGATCGGCCTGAGAGCCGACGCCACCCGCGGCGGCCGATTCCGCGGCGACCAGAGCGGCCCCGGGTGGGGCGAGCACAACTATCACAACCGCATCCGCGAGGAGAAGCAGCGGCACCTGGAGGCGATCGCCCGCGAGCTGTTCCAGCTCGACAGGGCGCGGCCGGCCCACGGCATCGTGATCACCGGGACCGGAACCGAGGCCGGCGCGGTTCGGCCGTTTCTGCATGCCTACCTGGCCGATCGCCTGCTCGGGACCGCGAAGCTCAATCCCAAGGAGGCCACGCCGGCCACCGTGCACGCTACGACGCTGGCGGTGCGCGAAGCGTGGGAGCGGGCCTCCGAGCGCGCCCTCGTGCTCGCGCTCAACGAGCGCCTGGGCGGCGGGTGGGCGGTGAATGGACTCGCGGACACGCTCAAGGCCCTGGCCCGCGGCCAGCTCCGGTCGCTCCTCGTCGACGCGGATGCGAGCGTACCCGGTTTCCGGTGCGCGTCGAGCGGACGGCTCGCGCTCAGCGAGCGGGACTGCCGGGCCGAAGGCGAAGCGATCCCGGTGCTCGACGTCGTGGATGATGCGATCGAAGAGGCGCTGCGCCAGCGGCTGGACGTGAACGTCGTCTACGAGCCGGATGCCCGCCGGGCAATCGACGGGCTCGCGGGCCTGGTCCGGTTCCGTTGATGGCCGGCGCGCCCGCCCGTCCCGTTCGCGTGCTCGTTGCCAAGCCCGGGCTCGACGGGCACGACCGCGGCGCCAAGGTCGTTGCCGCCGCCCTGCGCGACGCCGGCATGGAGGTCATCTATACCGGCCTTCACCAGACGCCCGAGATGATCGCGAGCGCCGCGGTGCAGGAGGACGTCGATGTCGTCGGCCTCTCGGTCCTCTCGGGCGCCCACATGACGCTGTTCCCCCGCGTGCGTCAGCTCCTGGTCGACCAGGGCCGGCCCGATATCCTCGTGACCGGCGGCGGCATCATCCCGCGCGAGGACGCCGAGGCGCTCAAGGCGCAGGGTATCGGCCGCCTGTTCGGCCCGGGCACGCCCACCTCGGATCTGGTGGACTACATCCGGAGCTGGGTCGCCGCGCACGCGTCGTGACCGCATCGACCGCCTCCGGCAGGCCGAGCCGCCTCCGCATCCTCACCGACGAGTACCAGCACCTCGCCGCCCGGCTCCGCCAGGGCGGCGGTGCGGAGCGCCTCGCGCGCATGCACGCCCAGGGCAAGCTCGGCCCGCGGGAGCGCGTCGAACGCCTGCTCGATCCCGGCGGTCCCTGGCTCGAGCTCGGGTTGCTTGTGGCCTACGACCGCTACGACGGCCAGGCGCCCGGGGCCGGGGTCATCACCGGCCTCGGCACGATCGAGGGACGCGAGGTCGTCGTCGTCGCCAACGATGCCACGGTGAAAGCCGGCTCGTGGTGGCCGGAGACGATCACCAAGATGCTGCGGGCGCAAGAGGTCGCGATGCGCCAGCGCATTCCCATCGTGTATCTCGTGGACAGCGCGGGCGTCAACCTGCCGTACCAGGGCGGCGTCTTCCCCGGCCAGTACGGCGCGGCCCGCCT
Source organism: Gemmatimonadales bacterium (assembly GCA_036560625.1). Lineage (GTDB taxonomy): Bacteria > Gemmatimonadota > Gemmatimonadetes > Gemmatimonadales > GWC2-71-9 > DASQPE01. The sequence goes on along the minus strand of DATBQV010000111.1, from coordinate 2,272 downwards.
CTTCTACTACAACTCGCTCATGCGCCGGTACCTCCACGTGCCGCAGATCGCCGCCGTCATGGGGAGCTGCGTCGCGGGCGGCGCGTATCTGCCCGCGCTCTCCGACGTGATCTTCATGGTGGAGGGGACCAGCTTCATGGGGCTGGGCGGACCCAACCTGGTCAAGGGCGCCACCGGGCAGACGATCGACGCGGAGACACTGGGCGGCGCGCGCACCCACACCGAGATCAGCGCCGTCGCGCACTACCGCGCCGCCAACGACACCGAGTGCCTCGCCCGGATCCGGGAGTACGTCTCGCGACTGCCGCGCGCCGGAGGCGTCACCCACAAGCTGCTGCCGGCGCGCCCCCCCGCGCGTCCCCCGACCGATTTGTACGACCTCCTGCCGCAGGATCACCGCCTGTCGTACGACTCGCGCCACGTGCTCTCGTGCCTGCTCGACGGCGGCGCGCTCGACGAATTCCAGCCCGACCTCGCGAAAGAGATGATTTGCGGCCACGGCCACATCGAAGGATGGCCGGTCGCTGTGATCACGAACCACCGGGGCGTCATCAAGGGCAAGGCAGGGGAGCGGCCCCGCTTCGGAGGCATCCTGTACACGGAGAGCGCCGAGAAGGTCGCCTACTTCATCGAGACCGCGAGTCGCGAGCGGCTCCCGATCCTGTTCATCCAGGACGTGAGCGGATTCATGGTCGGGTCCGAAGCCGAGCACTCCGGGATCATCCGGGCGGGCGCCCGTTTCGTCGAGGCAATGGCGACGTGCGTCGCGCCCAAGATCGTGCTCACGGTGAACCATGCCTCCGGTGCCGGTTACTACGCGATGGCCGGCCAGGGCTTCGACCCCGACTTCATCCTGTCGTGGCCCACCGGCCGTATGGGGGTGATGGAGGGTGAGTCCGCCATCATGGCGGTGCACGGCCCCGAGATCCAGAAGGCGCAAGCGGCGGGGAAGCCGCTCGCGCCCGAGAAGCAGGCGGCCATCGAGACCATGCGGGCGGACTACGAGGCCCAGCTCGATGCCAAGTTCGCCGCCGCCCGCGGATTCGCGGACGCCATCCTCACGCCCGAAGAGACCCGGGACCAGCTCGCCTTCGTGTTGCGGGTCGTCGCCAACTACGCCGGGCCGCATCTGGGCCCCTTCGTCCTTCCGGCCTTCGACGCCGCGCCCTGACATGCTCCGAAGACTGACTATCAGCACCACGCTTGCCGGTGGGCTCCTCGCCTGCGCGGGCGCCCAGCACCCTCCGGCGCCGACTCCGGCGGCCCCACCACAATCGCACGCGACCGCCGCCAAGCCGACTGTCGATCCGGGGCCGCGCGCCACGCCGCAGGCCCCGGCCGCCGACACCACGCCGCCGCCGCCCGAAAGGACGCGCGTGACGCCGCCCGAGGTTGCCTACGCCCGCGGCTGGATGCCGCTCGCCTCCACCGGGGTGGAAGCGTTCCGTCGCGCCCATCCGATGGCCGACGGCCGCGGCGTCCTGATTGCGATTCTGGATACCGGCATCGATCCGTCGGTGCCGGGGCTCACGACCACGACGACCGGTGAGCGCAAGATCCTCGACCTCCGGGATTTCTCGGGCGAGGGCTCGGTCACGCTCACGCGGGTGACGCCGCACGGCGACACGGTCGAGGTTGCCGGCCGGCGCCTCGGCGGATTCGGGCGGGTCGCCGCGCTCAACACGGCCGGCCCCTACTATGGCGGCTTCCTCGCCGAGATCCCGCTCGGGGACGCGCCGGCCGCCGATCTGAACGGCAATGGCACCGTGGGCGACACCCTGCCGGTCGTGGTCACCAAAGCCAGCGACGGCTGGGTGCTGTTCGTCGATACCGACGGCGACGGCTCGCTCGCGAACGAGAAGCCGGTCCACGACTTCCTCCAGGGCTACGAAACCTTCGGCTGGAGCCCGAGAGGCCGTCCCGCGCCGGTGGCGGCGGCGGCGAACTTCGGCGACAGCGCGGGCGCGCCCACGCTCGACATCTTCGTGGACACCGGGAATCACGGAACCTTCGTCGCCGGGATCGCGTCGGCCCATGATCTGTACGGCGTTACCGGGTTCGATGGCGTGGCCCCCGGAGCCCAGCTCCTCGGACTCAAGATCGCGAACAACGCGCAGGGCGGGATTTCGGTCACGGGGAGCATGGTGCGAGCGATGGACTACGCCATCCGCTTCGCCGAGCGCCGGCGGACGCCGCTCGTCATGAACATGAGCTTCGGCGTCGGCAACGAGCAGGAAGGCGAGGCGCGCATTGACCATCTCGTGGATTCCGT
>DATBQV010000110.1:0-2457 GCA_036560625.1 Gemmatimonadales bacterium | reverse complement strand
AGCGCTCCGTTGCGGACCGCATCGCCGGAGCTTGCATCGCTCGATGCTGGGGTTCGCTCCGCTCACCGCCAGCCTACGCAGCGTCATGGAAATATAGGCTGGAGGTGAGCGCAGCGCGATGCTGGGGTTCGCTGCGCTCACCGCCAGCCTACACCGCATCGCAGAATGTAGGCTGGTGGTGAGCGCAGCGCGTAGCCCGGATGGAGCGCAGCGGAATCCGGGATTCGCTGCGATGAGACCTTCGTTCCCGGATTCCGTATCTGGACTCCTCCGTCAATCTCGAGAGGGAGGGGGGCGGTTTGCCCCCCTTCCCGCTCAGTGGATTCGTTACAACGGTGCCCGGCCGCCGGCGGGCGTGTTCTGACTCTGGCGTCGAGTGGGAGAAGAGGGTCAGAGCGGTTCGGAGAGACTGCATTCGTATCTTCGGCCTCCGAGTGGAGCTCGAAGAGCTCCGGGCCATGATGGCAGTCCGCGCGCCGGGAGCCAATCGCTTGCGACAGCCTCGAGGGCTAGCGGAATCCTCGGCTTTACCCAGCGCTGGTCTTACCGATCGCTCCATCCGTCACTCTCTCTCGTCGCAGGTCACGGCAGGAGACTTACGCTCGCTCGACGGCCAGAGGAAAGGACTGGAATACGGCCTCGTCGTGCGTCCAGACCGCCCAGACGATCCGAGCGAGCTTGTTGGCCAGTGCCACGGCGGCGGTGTTGTGCCCCCGCCGTTGTTGAACTTGAAGAGCCCAGGCTCGCAGCCGATCGGGTTCCCGGCGGCGTTTCGCCGCCAGCAGCACCGAGCGAGCCCCGTGGATCAGAAGGGTCCGCAAGTAGGTGTCACCTTGCTTGCTGATGGCGCCCAGCCGGCGCTTGAGCCCGCTCGAGCGTTCTCGCGGAGTCAGACCGAGGAAGCAGGCGAACCGCCGGCCGTTCTGGAAGCGCGTCATCTCGCCGAGAAAGGCGATCAGCGCCGAGGCGCTCAGCGGCCCAACCCCTGGAATGGAGAGCAGACGTTTGTAGAGCGGCATCTCGGCGGCCATCAGCCGCAACTGCTTGTCCACCGCGTGAATCCGCTTCTCCAGCTCGCGTATCTCCTCACAGGCCAGCTTCAACACGTGCCGTAACGGGCTCGGCAGCTCACTGTCGGGGTCCTCCAACACCGCCGAGGCCTGAGGAAGCACCCGTGCCGCTCCGACGGGAATCGACCACCCCAGCTCTCGCAAGGACGCGCGGACGAAGTTGATGCGGGCGATACGTGTCCGCATCCAGGCGGTGCGCACCCGGTGCAGAGCGGTCAGGCACTGCTGACCGACCGACTTGGCCGGCACCGGGTGGATCGCCTCGTTGCGGTAGGCCTCCAACAGCGCCTTGGCGTCCGCCTGGTCGGTCTTATTCCGGGGGACGTACGGCCGCACAGCGTGCGGCGGCAAGAGCACCACCTGGTGGCCGAGCGTCTCCAGCTCACGAGCCCAGTAGTGCGCGGTACCACACGCCTCCAGCAGCACCGTCGCCGGCTCGTGCTGGGCCAAGAACTGCCGAAACGCGCTACGCGTCAGCCGCCGGACCTCGGCGACTTTGCCCGCCTGCCTCGAAACCGCTACCTGGAACACGCTCTTTGCCAGATCGACTGCAATGGTCGTAGACTTCATGGCGGACTCCTCCTTTTTGGTTTGCCGACCGACGACTCTGGCACTCTGATGCCGACCGAGTCGTAGGAGGAGTCCATTCCATCACTGCGCTCCATCCGGGCTACGTCCATGTCCCGTGTCCTCGTGTCCACGGAGCCAATGTAGACCGCCCTATCGCGGCGTGATGACGCAGTCGCCGCTGTGGGTCGCGATCTGGATCTGGGTGTGGCCGTTGCCGCGGCGGGCGCCGACCAGCTTGTCGCGCTCGCGGCGGAGGACGGCATCGTGATAGCCGACCACGAGGTCGCCGCTCCCCTGGTGCGCCGCGAGGTCGAAGGCGGCGGCGGGACCGCCGGCGATGCGGACGTCGCCGCTCGAGGTCGAGATCGAGACGCGGCGCGCGCGGTCGAGCGCCATCTCGACGCTGACGTCGCCCGAGCGGGTGTCGGCCGCCAGCTCGTCGATCTCCACCCCCGCCAGGTGGACGTCGCCGGAGCCGGTGTCGGTCGCGACGTGCGCCGCGGTGCCCGAGCGCACGGTGATGTCGCCCGAGCCGGTCTTGACCTTCAGGCCGCCGACCGCCAGCCGGCCGATCACCACGTCCCCCGAGCCGGTCCCCAGCTCGCCGTTGCCGACCAGGTTCGCGATCTCGACGTCGCCCGAGCCGGTGGTGACCGCCAGCTCGCCCTTGACCATCTCGAGGCTCCAGTCCCCCGAGCCGCTCTCGGCGGTGAGGCGACCGGTCACCGAGCTCAGCCGCACGTCGCCGCTCCCGGTGCCGAGGTCGAAGCTGCCCTGCACCTCGCCGCCGGTGATCAGCCCCACCATGTTGCGGAGG
>DATBQV010000109.1:0-20655 GCA_036560625.1 Gemmatimonadales bacterium | reverse complement strand
CGAAATATTTCACAAGGATATACGTTCTCGCCGGGCCAGACCCGAAACAGCCCGGTGGCACGGGGCCGGGACCAGCTCGGTACGCCGGGTTGGGAATCCAGTTCGCAGGCACTATCCTCGTCTTCGTTCTGCTTGGCCAATGGGCGGACCGGAAGATGGGGACCGCGGGACTGTTCACAATCCTGGGCGCATTCCTGGCTTTGGGCGGCACGATGTTCTCGCTGTTTCGGGCTCTCAAGAACGACAACGGGGACCAGCGGTGAGCGCGGGGGCCCGATACCTGGCTGGCATGACGGGGATCGCGGTCCTCGCGGTTGCGGGTGGCCTCGTTCTGCCTCCCGTCTGGCAACCCGGCTGGTGGCTGGCACTCGGCATCACGCTCGCTATTCAGGGGCCGCTGGGCTGGTGGCTGATGACCTCGCTCGGTACGGAACGGTTCCTGGTAGTATGGGTGATCGGCATTCTTGGGCGCCTGGGATTGGTCGGCGTAACCGCGCTGGTCGTGATTCCGGCGCTCAAATGGCCGGCGGCGCCGGCGCTGCTGGCGCTTGCGGCTTTTCTGGGAGCATCCCTCGCCGTCGAAGGAATCGTGTCGACCCTTTCTCACTCGCGAGCACGCGTGCGATGACCGGTTTGGCGAGACTGGCAAGGCGCTGCGGCTTGGCTCTGTTCCTGCTGGCGGGGCCGGCTTGGGCGCAGGAGGTTCCGGTCGCCAGGGAGGCGCTCCAGGCGGCGCAGACCTCGCACGTTGCCAGCGAGCGCGAGATCGATATTCTCGGCCACCTGGCGAACTCGCACGAGTTCGAATACCCGTGCTGGAGCCCGTCCCTGACGTGCCGGTATGACCTGCCCGTCTTCCGACCGCTCCGCATTGGCTCCATCGAGCTTGATTTTTCGCCCACCAAGCACGCCGTCTTCGCGCTCATCGCTGCGACGATCGTCGCGCTCGTCTTCGTGCTGAGCGCCCGATCGGTCGCGCGGGCACAGGCGCAGGGCAAGCCGGCCAAAGGCTTCGCCGGCGCGATGGAGGCCACCACGCTCTGGATGCGGCAGGAGGTCATCCTGCCGAACGTCGGGCCGCACGGCGAGGGCTACGTCTCCTACCTGCTGACGACGTTCTTCTTCATTCTGGCCTGCAACCTCTTCGGCCTGGTGCCATGGGGCTCCACCGCGACGGGCAACATTGCCGTGACCGGCGGTCTCGCGGTGCTCGCCTTCGTCATCATCGAGATCTCCGGCATGCGATCGCTCGGCTTCAAGGGCTACATGGGCACGATCTTCTATCTGCCGCCCGGGCTGCCGACCTTCCTCAAGCCGGTGATGCTGCTCGTCATGACGCCGATCGAGCTGATCGGCAAGCTGGCCAAGCCGTTCGCGCTGGCGGTCCGACTCTTCGCCAACATGACAGCCGGCCACGCACTCGTCCTGGCGCTGATCGGGCTGACGTTCACCTTCCAGAGTTACGTGGTCGGCGGGGTCGCATCGGTCATGGCGACGCTGGTGATGATGCTGGAGCTGTTCGTGGCGTTCCTGCAGGCGTTCGTGTTCACGCTGCTCACGGCCGTGTTCATCGGCCTGATGCGGGCGGAGCACTGAACCACGGTGAGAAGTGAGAAGTGAGAAGGGCGGAGGGTGGTGCGCGCTCGTGCCGTCCCTCCTTCTGTAGTCCGCCGGACGGCGGACGAAGCCCGCTGTTCCAGGGTTCTCGGACCCGGGACGCCGGCGGGCCACCGAAGCGAGGCCGGTCCGGGAGAACCGGCCCACGCGCGGCGGGCGCGACCCTCACGGATCTCCCGTCTACGACGGAGCACGACATGTTGCACATGCTTGCCCTCCTCCAGGACGTCGCGGCAGCGGGCGCGGGTAAGGGGTACGGCTTCATCGGCGCCGGTATCGGCGCGGGCTTGGCGGTGGTAGGCGCGGGCGTCGGCATCGGGCGGATCGGTGGGTCGGTGGCCGAGGGGATGGCCCGACAGCCGGAAAACAGCGCGCGGATCCAAACGGGCGGACTGATCTTCGCGGCGCTGATCGAGGGCGTAGCGCTGTTCGTCGGCGTGATCGCGCTCTTGATGCAGGGGAAGATCACGTTTTGAGCGGGGGAGGCATGATGACCTCACTGCAGCTCGCCCTGGCGGCCCTGGTCGTCGGGGCGGGCCCCGCGCTGGCGGAGGAAGGACAGGCGAGCGGTCCGCTGGTGGTGAACGGCGGGCTCATGATCTGGACGCTCGTCGTCTTTGGCCTGCTGTTTCTGGTGCTCCGCCGATTTGCCTGGCCGGCCCTCCTGGGTGCGGTCGAAGCGCGGGAGAAGCGCCTCGAGGAACAGCTTGCGGAGGCCGAGCGGAACCGGGCGGAGTCGGCCCGGCTCCTGGAGGAGCACAAGAAGCTCCTCGCCGAAGGCAGGACCCAGGCCAGCGCGATGCTGGCCGAGGCCCGCACTGCGGCGGAGAAGGAGCGGGCGCTCGCGCTCGACAAGACGAAGCAGGAGCAGGAGGAGCTGCTCGAGCGCGCCCGGCGGGAGATCGTGGCGGAGCGCGAGCGGGCGGTCGTCGAGCTTCGGCGCGAGGCGGTCGATCTCTCGCTCGCCGCGGCGTCGAAGCTGATCGGCGAGCGCCTCACCAGCGAGACGGACCGGAAGCTGGTCGAGAGCTATCTGGCCGCGCTGGAGCCGGGCGCGTGAGACCGGTCACGATCGCGCGGAACTACGCCGAGACGCTGTTCGAGCTCGGCGAGCACAGCGGCGGGACGCAGGCCTACGGCGAGCTACTGGATGCGGTGGCCGGCGCGGCCGAGACGACGCCGGGCTTTGCGGACTTGCTCATGTCGCCCCGGGTGCCCAAGAGCGAGAAGGCGCGGATTGTCGGTGCGGGGCTCAAGGACGCGCCGCGGGAGTTCGTGCTGTTCCTGCAGGCGGTCGTGAAGCGCGGACGGGGCACCCTCCTGGGTGAGATCGCGACCCAGTACCTGGCGCTCCTCGACGTGAAGTTCAATCGTCTGCGAGCCGGCGTGACGCTGGCACGGAAGGCCGACGAGGGGCTCCAGCGTACGGTGGCGGCGGCGTTGAGCCGGGCGCTTGGCAAGCAGGTGATCGCCAGCTTCAGCACCGATCCGCAGATCCTCGGCGGCGCGGTGGTGCGCGTGGGCGAGCGGGTCTACGACGGGTCGGTGCGGCGGCGACTGACCCGGCTCCGGAGGCAGCTCGTTCTCTCGCGATTCAGTTGAGGGCTTCCTGCAGCGTGTAGGAGACGCCGTGCAGCTCCAGCAGCGACAGGTACTCCCCCGCAAAATCCCGCTCCCGGTGACGGACGTCCTGGTGGCGAAGATCGTCCAGGAGGCGGGCATCGTCGCCGGGTGAGACGCTGAACGCCGCGTATCCCTCCTGCCACATGAACTCCCGCCGATGGGGAAACGTCCGCCGGATCCAGCGGGCCGTTCCCGTCTTGAGGGTGTCCACCAGCGGGGCAAGCGCCAGCGCGGCGGGCAGCTCGACGTAGAGATGCAGGTGGTCTCGGCCCGCGCCGGCCGACACCAGGCGGGCGCCGACCGAGGCTGCGAGCACGTTGCTCCGGGCGAACAGCCGCCCATGCCAGTCCCGATCCAGCCAGGGGCGACGGCCGCGGGTGCTCCAGACCAGATGAATGCGTAGCTTCGCGTAGATCCCGGCCATGAAGCCAAACTGCGCAGCTCCCTGTCCGCCGGCGCCACCACGGAGGCGCGGCGGGTGGCTGGATTCCGCGCGCCGGTATGCGCGGCCCATGGCCGCCCCGGCCTCGCTTATCTTTCCCGGCGCGTTCAACGCAAGACTCGTCCAATGATTCCCGTTTACGGCGACCGCCGCGATCTGATCCGTTCCGCCTTCGGCGAGTGGCTCGAGCGCCTGGTGGCGGAGACGGAGCGCAAGCTCGTCCAGCGGCGCTTCGTGCGGCCGCCGGGCGCGCTGCCCGAGCTGGCGTTTCTTACGGCGTGCACGCGGTGCGGCGCCTGCGCCCCCGTGTGCCCCGTGCACGCGATCGTGACCGTACCCACGGATGGCGGGCTCGCCGCGGGGACGCCGTATCTGGACCTGGAGCGGCAGGCGTGCGTGGTCTGCACGGACATGCCCTGTGCCCGGGCCTGCCCCACGGACGCGCTCACGGTGCCTCTCGCGGGCTGGACCGGCTACCGTCTGGCCGAGCTGGAGTTTCTGCCCGAGCGGTGCATCACGTACAAGGGGACCGAGTGCCGCGCCTGCGTCGATGCCTGCCCCGTGGGGACTGCCGCGCTCGTGATCGACGACACCGGCCACCCCGCTATCCGGCAAGAGGGGTGTGTGGGTTGCGGTGTGTGCGTACGGGCGTGCGTCGCCTATCCAACGGCGTTCCAACTCCACTACGCGGAGGGCTGATGCCCGACGTACCATACCGGGTCGATAAACCGTGGGGCTACGAGCTGGTCTGGGCCCGGACAGACCGTTACGTCGGCAAAGTCCTTCACGTGAAGGCCGGCCATATCCTGAGCCTGCAGTACCACAACCTCAAGGACGAGACGATGCACGTGTTGCGCGGTGAGCTGATCCTCCGCACGAGGGAAGGCGAGACGCTCGTCTCGCGCCCGTTCCGCGCCGGCGACACGGCCCACATCCCCGCCAAGCTCGTGCATCAGATCGAGGCGGTGGTCGACAGCGACGTGCTCGAGGCGTCGACCCCCGAGCTGGACGACCTCGTCCGGCTCGAGGACCGCTACGGGAGGGGCTGACGGTGCAAGTCATCATTCCGGTCGCCGGGAAGGGGACTCGACTCCGCCCGCATACGCACCTCGTGCCCAAGCCGCTGCTCAAGGTCGCGGGCCGGCCGGTGATGGACTGGGTAATGGACCGGCTGACAGCCCTGGACGTAGAAGAGCTGATCTTCATTACCGGCCACCTCAAGGACCAGGTCGAGGCCTACGCGCGGGCGCGATACAAGTACCCGTCCCGCTTCATCGAGCAGAAGGTGCAGGACGGGACCGCCGGGGCCGTGAACCTGGCTCGCCCGTTCGTGCACGGACCGGTGCTGATCATCTTCGTCGATACGGTGTTCGAGGCAGACCTGACGCTGATCAACCGGCTCGACGCCGACGGGATCATCTGGGCCAAGGAGGTGGAGGACTACCAGCGGTTCGGCGTGGTGGTGACCGATGCGAAGGGGTTCATGACCCGCATCGTTGAAAAGCCGAAGGAGCCCATCTCCAAGCTGGCGAACATCGGCCTCTACTATATCCGGGCGGTGGACAGCCTCTGGCAGGGGATCGACGCCACGCTCGCGGCCGCCCCGAACAAGGGCGAGTACTACCTCACCGACGCCTTCCAGTGGATGATCGAGCACGGCAAGCGGATCTACACCGCCGAGGTCGGCGGATGGTACGACTGCGGCAAGCTGGACACGCTGCTCGAGACCAACGCGATCCTGCTGAACAAGGGCGCGGCGCGCCGCCGCGACTTTCCAGGCGTCGTCATTCGGGATCCGGTCCGGATCGAGGACGGCGTCGTCATCGAGCGCAGCACGATCGGGCCCAACGTCTCGCTGGAGCAGGGCACCCGAGTCACGGATAGCACGCTGACCAACGCGATCGTCGGTCGCGGGTCCACGCTTCGCAATGTTCGGCTGGACGGAGCGCTCCTCGGCAACGAAGTCCTGGTCGACGGTCTGACCGGCAGCGCCACCCTGGGGGATCACTCCGAAGTGACCGCCAGACCATCACCCTGAGCCGCCCGGTCTCGCCGGATAGGGGATGGAGATCGAGTGATGACTGGCGCCGCGTGCGCGATGTGGTCATTCTTCAAGCGTGAAGATCACGGTCCTCACGTATCTCGACAGTCCTGACGAGAACTCCAAGGACTACGATCCGGTCGTGCCGCAGGTCGCACGCACTCTGAGGCGCCTCGGCCACCGTGTGAGCATCCTCGGAGTTCACGGTGACGTGAAGCGCCTCGTCGCCGGTCTCGCCCGCCGCAAGCCCGACCTCGTTTTCAATCTCATGGAGATGTTCGCCGACAATCTGTTCGGCGACATTCCGGTGACCGGTCTTCTCGACCTGCTCGGCATGCGCTACACCGGCAGCGGCCCGGGCGAGCTGTACCTGAGCCAGGACAAAGCGCTCAGCAAGAAGCTGCTCTCGTACGAGCACATCCTCTATCCGCGCTTCGCCGTCTTCAATACGGATTCCGAAATCGAGACCGGCGGGAACCTCCGCATGCCGATGTTCGTGAAGCCGCTGCGGTCGGACGCGTCCCTCGGCGTGAGCAAGAAGTCGCTGGTGACGGATGCCGTGCAGCTCATGCGCCGGGTCGCGACGATCCGGGACGACCTGAGCGACTCGGCGATCGCCGAAGAGTTCATCGACGGACGCGAGTTTCTGGTCAGCGTGGTCGGCAACTCGGCACCGAAGGCGCTTCCACCCGTCGAGGTGGATTTCAGCGGCCTGCCGGAGGGCGCGCCCAAGGTGCTGGACAGCAAGGCCAAGTGGGAGGAGCAGAGCGTCGAGTACAAGGGAACGAAGACCGTGATCGCCGCCTTGCCCGACGAGCTGCGCGCCCGGCTTCAGAAGGTGGCGGTGGACGCCTACCGGGCCGTGCGGGTGCGGGACTACGGCCGAGTGGATCTTCGGTTCACGGACACCGGGGAGATCTACGTGCTCGAGGTCAACGCGAGCTGCTATCTGGAGAAGTCGAGCGAGTTCGCGATGGCTGCCGCGGCGGGCGGCCTCGACTATCCGCGCCTCATCGAGCGGATCGTCAACCTCACCATGGAGCGCTACAACGGGAAGCGGGGATAAGCCACCTTAATGCGGGCAGGGGCCCGCCGTCAGGAATCGCATGCCCTCCGCCACCGCGCGATCCCTCGCCCTGATCCTTGCCGCCGTGCTCGCCACTGGGTGTCAGTCCTTCGGAGCGCAATCCCAGCCGGACATCGAAGCCGACCATCAGATGAGCGGGGCTCTTAGCGAGAGCCCGCACATGACGCTCACGCCGATGCGTCCGGGGACCCGCGCGGATTCCATCCGGGCGGAAGCGGTCGCCGACACGTTGCGCCGCGCCATCGCGCGATACGCGGACGTCCGGGTGGCCGTGGCGGACGGCTTCAAGCCCTTCGCGCCGAACGTGAAGCGGCAGAAGGTCTTTCACTACACCCGCTACAGCTGGGCGGCGCGGGCAACGTTCGAGTTCGATCCGACAAGGCCCACCTCACTGCTTTACCGTCGCGAACCGGATGGCACCCTCCGCCTGATCGGCGCGATGTACACGGCGCCGGAGCGCTCCACGCTCCACGATCTCGACCGGCGCGTGCCGCTTTCGATCGCCCGCTGGCATCTCCACACCAACGTGTGCATCCCGCGCTTCGGCGAGCGACGGCGGTGGACCGAGACGAAGGACGGGAAGCCGGTGTTCGGACCGTTGAGCCCGATCGCGAGCCGGGAGGCGTGCGACGCGGCCAAGGGCCGGTTCCTTCCCCACGTGTTCGGCTGGATGGTGCACGCGAACGTGTTCGAGGGGAACGACCCGGCGAGCGTCTGGGGGATGTCGCACGACGGCATGTCGCGCGACGAGATGTCACACGAGCACGGCCACGAGAGCTAAGGCAGGTACGTCCCGCGGTGGACGTGGTTCATCGCGAGGGCGGTCACCAGCGTCGTAAGCGCCACCACAGCGTCGGCCTCCTGCGTCGGCGCGTAGCCCAGCTCCAGCTGCTCCGCCCGGTCAGCCAGATGTCGCACCAGGGTCCGCGTGCGCTCCGGGAAGTGTCCGGTCCAGCGGAAAACGTTCTCCGTCAGCCCCCGACCCAGTGACCGGATGAGAGAGCCCGCCGTGCTGCGACCGTTGCCGGACGTGGCGGGATCGTTCAGTCGCTCGAAGATCGCGCGGAGGGCGCCGTCGAGTCCGGGCGGGAACGCCGGTGCCTCGATCGTTTCCGCTTCCTCGTCCTCGTAGTACTGCTCGACCGAATAATCCATCTCCGCGACGTCCTCGTCGCCCTCGTCGTCGGTGACGAGCGGGTCGCGATCGAGGATCCGGGCCAGCGTGCGGTCGCAGTAGGTCAGCTTGGCGAGCGCATCGGGCCACCCATCATACTCCCTGCGCCAGTCGAGGCCGGGCGTCATCCAGACGGCGAAGGTCTCGGCCCAGTCCTCGTCGGGATGCTTCTGGGCATACCAACCCGGGAGGTGGCGGACGCAGCGGCGGCTGAACGGCTCGGGCCGGTAGTCGTCCTCGTAGGGCTGGGTGATCGACCCGAACCGGATGATCCACTCTTCCTCGTCGTACAACCGGTAGGCGTAATTGACGACGTGCCCCATCTCATGCCGCAGATAGCGGAGAATGTCGGCCCGGTCGAAGCCCTCGACGAGCCCCATCCGCTCCTCGTGGATGGCGGTGAGCTCGGGCCGGGCGAGGTAGAACGGGATGGCGATGGCGACCGTCTGGAACGGCACGCCCCACTCGGTCGAGAGGTAGAACCGCGGCTTGAGGCGGGTGAGGCTCAGGTGCCGAAGCTCCTCGTCGAATTCGCCGAGGATGGGCTCCAGGCGCGTGCCCCCGATGGTGAGTCCGAGGTCACGGATCGGGGTGGACCACAGGCTGGATTCCCGGAACGTGCCGGGGGGCGTAGGCGTCGTCATACCTTTCCTGGGGTCCTGCCCCGGGGCGGGGTCCGACAAACATATATTGCACCCCCATGCTAGCCACCCCGGCGCCCGGGGCAGCCCTCCCGCGCGGCAATGCGCTGCCCCGAGCGGTCAAGGGCCTCTCCCTCGTCTCCCTGTTCAACGATTTCGCCAGCGAGATGGTCTACCCCCTGCTGCCCGCGTTCGTCACCGGGACGCTCGGGGCAGGGGCCCTTGCGCTGGGCGCCCTCGACGGGGCCGCGGATCTCACCGCCGCGGCGCTCAAGTGGGCTAGCGGCCGGCTCGCGGACCGGCGCGGCTGGCTCAAACCGCTCATCCTGCTCGGCTATCTCACGGCGGTGCTGGTGCGACCGCTCATTTCGGTCGCTGGCGCCGCCTGGCAGGTGATCGGGTTTCGGGTGATCGACCGGATCGGGAAAGGCCTCCGCACGCCACCACGTGACGCGCTCATTGCGGAGGTGACGCCGGCTCCTCTCCGCGGTCGTGCTTTCGGATTCCACCGCGGGGCCGACCACCTCGGCGCCGTGCTGGGCTCGCTCGCCGCGTGGTACTTTCTCCGGTCCGGCGCCGACGTCCGTCAGGTGATCTCAGGAAGCGCGGTGCCCGGCCTGGTCGCCTTTCTGGTGCTCGCAGTGGTGCTGCGGAAGACGGGGGTGAGGGGCCATGCAGGGCGGGAGCTGGCTGAAGCCGTAGGGCCTCCCGGCGCTGCCCCTCCAGCCGACGCGTCGGGTCCTCGGTTCTGGCTTCCCATCTTCGCGCTGGCCGCAATCACGCTCTGCCGAATTCCCGACGCCCTGCTGCTCCTCCGGCTCCAGGACGCCGGAGTCCCGGTGACGCTCGTGCCGCTGGTGTGGGCGGCGCTTCACGTGATCCGAAGCGGTGGTTCCTTCCCCGGTGGCTGGCTGGTAGACCGGATCGGACCCAGGCTCACCGTGGCGACCGGCGGGGTCGTCTTCGCGGTGGCCATCGCGACCATGGGGCTCGAGACCGGAGCCTTCCCGGTGACGATCGCCTTTCTGGCGTTCGGCCTGGTCGCGGGGCTCACGGAGTCTGCGGAGCGCGCGCTCGTGGCGCGACTCGCCCCGACGAGAACCGGCCGTGGGTTCGGCGCGTACCACGGGTTGACCGGTGTGGCGGCGCTGCCAGCGGCGCTGCTGTTCGGCGCGCTCTATCAGCGCTTGGGCGCAGGCGTCGCGCTGGGATCCTCGGCAGTCGCCGTGATGGCGGCGGTTGCCGGCTGGGTTGGGGTCGCCCCCAAGGGCAACGACGACGGAGCAAGGGCGTGACACGACTGCTTCTTCTGTGCGTATCCGGGCTCGGGATTGCCGTCTCCAGTGCGCGGCCGGCATGGGGCCAGGTGCAGGTCCGGCTGGGCGAGCCCGGCAGGGCCGACTATTCCGAGCTCCACGAGGGCCTGAGGCCGGGGACGCCCAAGGCGGATTCGGTCCTCGCGATCCTCCGGTCCACGAGCCCCCGGCGGCTCTGGGCCCGGGTGACGGCCGCCATCAACGGGACCGGCTCGTGGGACGCGGCCCTGCTCGCCACGACGCGGCTGGCCCTGTTGCGCAACCCTCAGGTGGCCGACAGCGCGCTCCGGATCCGCCGGTTCTTCGAGCAGGCCGGGCCGATCCCGTTCAAGAACAACCCCGGCCTCACCTCCAGCGACATCGAGCCATCGGTCCAGGCCATCCTGCTGGAGCGGCGGCGCGCGGTCGACGGGGATTCAGTGGTCCTCGCCGACATTTTGGCCCGGATTCCTCGCCGAGACTACGACCACGGGGACGCGTGGATTCTCGGTCGCCTGGGGGCCGGCGCGCGAGACTCGGTCGTCGCCCGGTTCCTCGGGGCCGACTCCCTCGAGTTCCGCGTTCGGTATCTCACGCTGCTCTCCTACTTCGCCGACCCTGCGCTGACGCCGCTGTTGGCGCGGGTGTATGTCTGGCCCGACAGCTTCCACGTCCCCGCGCGCTACGGCGTCCGCGCGTCGGACGGCCTGCTCTGGATCGGCACCCGCGCGAGCCTTGCCGCGCTGCTCGACGCGCGGAACAAGGCGCGTGCGCGGGGGATTTATGCCGACTCCGCGCTTGGCCGAGGCGGATACGGCTTCCTGGACAACGACAGCGCGGCAGTTGTTGCCCGGACGGGGCGCTGGCTTACGGAGTGGCTGCGGCGGCTTCCGCCCTGAGGCGAGCCTGGTCCCGCCTCAGGGGGATCGGAACGCGTCCCAGGCCAGTTTGGCGATCAGGACGGAGACGACGACGAGAAAGAACGTGCGGATGAGGCGCACGCCGCGGGTGAGCGCGAGATGGCTCCCCAGGGTGGCACCGGCCACGCTCGCGAGTCCCATTGGGATCGCGGCGAGGTAGAGGACCTGGCCGGTGGCCATGAAGTAGATCGCGGCTGCGGCGTTCGAGCCGAGATTCAGGACCTTCCCCGCGGCGGAGGCCGCGAGAAAATCGAATCCGAAGACCCCCACGAACACAAAGATGAAGAAGCTGCCGGCGCCCGGGCCGAAGAACCCGTCGTAGAACCCCAGCACGCCTCCGGTCACGACGGCGGTCGCCAGGGCCACGCCGCCCGCGAGCCGGGGCGCATGGACGGCGCCGAAGTCGCGGGCGCGCCAGGTGAAGAGGGCGACGGCGACCAGCAGCACGAGAATGACCGGCCGCAGCGTCTCCGGTCGGATGGCACTCACCGTATGCGCTCCGAGGAGGGAGCAGCCCGCGGAGGCCACGGCCGCCGGAATGATGATCCGCCAGTCCATCCGGAGGCCACGCGCATAGCGCCGTACGGCCGCGACCGTCCCCATCGACGAGGCGAGCTTATTGGTGCCGAAGACAGCGGGGATGGGGACGCCGGGGAGGAGGAGCAGCAGGGCGGGCACCTGGATCAGGCCGCCCCCGCCGACGACCGAATCGGTGAAACCCGCGAGGAAGGCGAATCCGCACAGCGCGGCGACGGTAGCGCCGCTCAGCAGCACCGCGTCGGCCCGTCGGCGTAGCGGGCCCGCACGTACTCATCGTAGAACGCCCGCTCGGTCGGCACCGGCCGCTCGGGGTGCGCGGCGTGGAGATGCGCAACGTAGGCCCGGTAGTCGGGCATCCCCAACACCCGCCGCAGCGCGGTCAGCGCGCTCCGCAGCGTGTTGCCCGCTCGGGCGCCGCCGCCCGGACTAGCCGGCATACGCGGTCTCCACGAACGGACTCTCCCGTGGCACCGGTGTCTTGCGGCGCGCGAGGATGAGGGCCCATTCGCGGACGCAGGCCACAAGCAGAACCACCGTCACGAGCATGAAGGCGGCGGCGATCACCGCGTCGAGCCGGTCGTTGAAGATGAACCTCGCGCCTCTGGCGGGGTCGAGGGTGCCGGCCACGATCTGGGCGGCGGTTGCGCGGGCGTGCGCCAGGAAGCCGAGCCGTGGGTCGTCGGCGAAAATCTTCTGCCACCCTGCGGTCAGGGTGACCGCGAGGAGCCAGGCGAGGGGGCCAAGGGTGACCCAGGCGTAGCGTGCCTTGCCGGACTTGATGAGCACCGTGGTTCCCACACAGAGCGCCACGGCCGCGAGCAGCTGGTTGCTGATCCCGAAGAGCGGCCACAGCGAGTTGATCCCGCCCAGCGGATCCAGCACGCCCTGCACCAGAAAGTAGCCCCAGGCCGCCACGACCAGCGCCGATGACAGGATCACGCTCGGATACCAGGACGTCCGGCCCATCGGCTTCCACATGTGGCCGCCGAGGTCCTGCAGCATGAACCGGCCGACGCGGGTGCCCGCGTCGAGTGTCGTAAGAATGAAGAGCGCTTCGAAAAGAATCGCGAAGTGGTACCAGAGCGCGGTCAGGCTCTCGCCGAACGCGCGGCTGAAGATGTGCGCCATCCCCACGGCCAGCGACGGGGCGCCGCCGGTGCGGGCCAGCAGCGTTTCCTCGCCCACCGAGTGGGCGAGCGCCTGCAGCTGCTCCGGCGTCACCGTGAAGCCCCAGCCGCGGATGACCGTGGCCGCCGACTCGAGCGACCCGCCCAGGGTGGCGAGTGGCGCGTTGATCGCGAAGTAGACGCCTGGATCGAGCACGGCGGCGGCACACATGGCCATCACCGCGACAAACGACTCCATCACCATGCCGCCATAGCCGATCAGCCGGGCATCGCTTTCCCGGCGGATAAGCTTCGGCGTCGTGCCCGAGGCCACCAACGCGTGGAATCCGCTGATCGCACCACAGGCGATGGTGATGAAGCAGAAGGGGAACAGTTTGCCGGCGAACACGGGGCCGCTGCCATCGACGAAGCGCGTGACCGCGGGCAGCTGGAGCGGCGGCAGCACCAGCACAATCCCGACGGCGAGGAGCAGGATGGTGCCGATCTTCATGAACGTGGAGAGATAGTCCCGCGGGGCGAGCAGCATCCACACCGGGAGCACGCTGGCGACGAAGCCGTACGCCATGAGCCAGCCGGCGAGCGCCGGACCGGACAGCGTGAAGGCGGGGGCCAGCGTGGGCGAGGTGGCCACCCAGCGGCCGCCGACGAGCGCCAGCAGCAGCAGGCCCAGCCCGATCAGCGTCGCCTCGATGGTCCGGCCCGGGCGGATCACCCGCATCCAGAAGCCCATCAGGATCGCGATCGGGATGGTGCAGGCGATGGTGAAGACACCCCACGGGCTCCCGCGCAGCGCGTTCACCACGACCAGGGCGAGCACCGCGAGCAGGATGATCATGATCGCGAGAATCGCCACCATCGTGAGCATGCCCGTGAGCGGTCCGATCTCGTCGCGGGCCATCTGGCCCAGGGACTTGCCGTCGCGCCGCATCGAGGCGAACAGGATGATGAAGTCCTGCACCGCGCCCGCGAGCACGACGCCGAAGACGATCCAGATCGTCCCCGGGAGATAGCCGAACTGGGCGGCGAGCACTGGTCCCACGAGGGGCCCGGCGCCCGCGATGGCGGCGAAGTGGTGACCGAAGAGCACCCAGCGTGAGGTAGGGACGAAATCCCGGCCGTTATCGAGGCGCTCGGCGGGCGTGGCCCTGCGGTCGTTGAGCTGGAACACCCGGTCGGCGAGAAAGCGGCTGTAGAACCGGTAGGCGACGAGGTAGGTAGCGACGGCGGCGAGAATGAGCCAGGCGGCGCTGATGGTCTCGCCTCGGTGAAGGGCGATGGTTCCCCAGGCAACGGCGCCGGCCGCGGCGAGCGCCAGCCAGGGGAGGATGGTCAGGGGCATGGGCGTAATTAACAGCGAGAATGGTGAACGGTAAACGGTGAACGGGTCCCACCCTCTCACCCCGTTTACCGTTCACCGTTCACGGTTTACGCGGTTCTTTCCCTTGCCCACCCCCCAAACCAACCGTACCTTGGCCCGAGCATGCCTTCCCCATTCTTCGGCTACGGCCACCGGCCCTCCTGGGAGGACGAACCGGAAAGCGCGGGTGCCGTGGCCGAAAAGGAACAGCCGCAGGCGATCGCGGAAGGATTCCAGGGGAAGGTCGCCATCGTCACCGGCGGGGCGACCGGGCTGGGCCGCGCCATCGCGCTCGAGTTCGCGCGGCTCGGCTGTCATGTGGGCTTCTGCTACGTCAACCTCCCGGGGCGCGACGTCACCGAGCAGGCCCTCCTCACCGAAACCGCGCTCATGTCCATGGGCGTCGGCGTCTACGCCTGCCGCTGCGATGTTCGCGACCGCGAGGCGGTCGATGCCTTCGTGCGCGACGCCAAGGCCAGGCTTGGAGGCCTCCACTTCCTCATCAACAACGCCGGCATCGCGAGCGACGGCGCGCTCTGGCGTCTGACCGAAGACGCCTGGCATGAGGTCCTGGAAACCAACGTCACCGGGACGTTCCACTGCATTCGCGCGGTGTCGCCCATCTTCCGCCAGCAGCGCTACGGCAAGGTGGTGAACGTGAGCGCGCACCAGGCCGAGCGGCCGGGCTTCGGCGTGTCGAATTACGCGGCCAGCAAGGCGGCGCTGCTGGGCCTCACCCGGGCCGCCGCCGTCGAGCTGGGCCCGGCCGGCGTGAACGTGAACGCCGTCGCGCCGGGCTTCATCCGTACCGAGCGCATGATGATGTTGCCGAAGGAAGTGATCGAGCGCGCGCAAAAGAGCTCGGTGCTCGGCCGGGTGGCGGAGCCGGACGACGTCGCGCACGTGGTCTCGTTCCTCTGCTCCGAAGGCGCCCGCCACATCACCGGCCAGACGATCACGGTGGACGGAGGCCTCTCGCTCGAGTAGCGCCGCCGTTCTCTTACGTCCATCCCGTCGTTAGCTTTTCCGCAACGCTCCCCGGTCCCGGTCCCGTCACCATTCGAGCTCATCCATTGCGCCTCGCGATCGCCGTCGCTTTCACGCTCGTCGTCGGAACCGCGCCGTTCGCGGGCGGCCAGACGCCGAGCCGGCCGCCGAGCCAGCCACCGAGAGGTCTTGCCACGGAGGCTATCGCGGGGGAGGCGGTCGCGTTGTTGCCGCTCACGCTCGTCGTGACCGACCCGGCGGTGCGCGCGGACAGCGCGCTCACCATCTTGGGCGACCGACGCCACCTGCTGCTCTGGGCAGACTCGGTGATCAGTGAGGAATTCGAGACCCGCGCTCCGGAAGTGAAGTGGGTGTCCGCGCCTCGCCTCCGGCAGATGGCGCACCGGAACCCCGGGATGGTGCCCGATCCCGATCAGATGGGGCAGGCCATCCTGCGGTCGCCCAAGCTGTCGAAGGTGCCTGACCCGCTGCGGGGCTCACTCCGCAACCTGACCGCAATCACCGGCGGCCGTTACGCCATGGTGCCCGCGGCGATGGGTCTCTCCCGCGATCCCGGCGGCGGCTTCCGCGCCGATCTGTCGCTGGCGCTCGCCGACTCGCGCTCCGGCGCCGTGCTCTGGCGGTCAGCTACCTACGGCTCGGGGGCCGCCCCCGGTGATGCGATCGCCGCGGCGATCGCCGCGATCCTGCCCCCCCCGACAACGGGTCCATGACCTACGACGTGACCCTCATTCCGGGCGACGGGATCGGCCCGGAAATCACCGCGCAGACCGTGAAGGTGCTCGACGCCACGGGGCTCAGGTTCAACTGGGAGGAGGAGCTTGCCGGCGTCGCCGCGGTCGACGCCACCGGAACCCCGCTTCCCGACGCTACCGTGGACAGCATCCGGAAGAACGGCCTCGCGCTCAAGGGGCCGCTCACCACCCCGGTGGGCACCGGGTTCCGGTCGGTCAACGTGGGCCTTCGGAAAGAGTTCGAGCTGTTCGCGAACGTGCGGCCCGCCAAGACCATCGTTCCGGGCGGACGGTTCAGCGACGTGGACATCGTGCTGGTGCGGGAGAACCTCGAGGGTCTCTACATCGGCGTCGAGCACTTCGTCCAGGTGGGCAATGATCCGCGGGCCGTCGGCGAATCGATGGCGATCGTCACGCGGGTGGGGTGCGAGCGCATCGTGCGCTACGCCTTCGAATACGCGCTGCGTCACGGCCGGAAGAAGGTCACCATCGTCCACAAGGCGAACATCCTCAAGATGGTGAGCGGCCTGTTCCTCGAGCAGGGGCGCGCGGTCGCCGCGGAATACGAAGGCCGAGTGGCCGCGGACGACATGATCGTGGACAACTGCGCGATGCAGCTGGTGATGCGCCCGGAGCAGTTCGACGTGATGGTGACGACGAACATGTTCGGCGACATCCTGAGCGACGAAGTGTCCGGCCTCGTCGGCGGACTCGGCCTGGCACCCGGCGCCAACATCGGGACCAAGGCCGCCATCTTCGAAGCGGTGCACGGGAGCGCTCCGGACATCGCCGGGAAGGGCATCGCGAACCCCTCCGCCCAGATGCTCGCCGCGGCGATGATGCTCGACCACATGGGCGAGCTCGACCGGGCGGCGCGGATCCGCGAAGCCGTGGAGCATGTGATCGTCAAGCAGAACCTCCGCACGCGCGACCTCGGCGGGACGGCGAGCACGCGGGAGTTCGGGGATGCCGTTGCTAAGCGGGTTGCCTGAGGTCCCTTGCGCGAAGTGCGGACGCCGGGTGCCGGGACTCACGTGGACCGCGCTCTGCCCCGAATGCCGCTGGGAGCGGGAAGGACGGGCGCGGCGGCTGTCGAGCCGGGTCGCGCTCGCCGGGACGGCCGCGGTGGGACTGTACCTGCTGTTCCGGCTCCCGCCCGATCCCACGGCGCGTCTCTACGCCGGCCTCGCGGTCGTGGCCACCTATCTGATCATCCGGCGGATCGTCACCCGTCTGGCCATGGAGTTCCTGCCACCATGAACGCCTCAAGGGTTGGGCCGAGCAACCGGCGCATGCTGGCGTCGGCACTTGGCGCCGCGTGCCTATCGCTGCTCCCGACGGCCTGGCTGTCGGCCCAGCAGACCAGCCTCACGATCTACAACGACGGACGGGTGCTCGTCCGCCGCATGCTGTCGGTCCCCGTGCCCAAGGGCTCGTCGGAGCAGCGACTGGCGCTGGGCACGCTGGAGCCGGCCACGCTGTTCGCGCTCGACTCCGGTGTGACGATCGTCGCCGCGACCTACGACGGGGCCACGGACGAGGCGAGCGCCATCCGACGCGCGCTGGGCCAGAGCATTCTGTTCCGGAGCGGCAGGGACACCGTGACGGCCACTGTCGTCGGAGTCGATCCCGAGCGGTTCCGGCTGCCGGACGGTCGCATCGTGTTTGCCCGTCCCGGCCAACCGGCGCTGTCCGAGGACCTCGTGGTGCTGGAGCCGACCGCGCGCGTCACACTGCGGAGCGACGCGGCGCGGAAAGAGCTCCGGCTCGGCTACTTCACGGCCGGTGCCGATTGGCAGGCGAGCTACCAGGCCGTGCTGGGCCGGAGCACCGCCCGGGTGACCGGGACGGCGGTCCTGGGCTCCCAGACCCTTCGGGTCAAAGACGCAGAGATTCAGCTGCTCGCCGGCGCGGTGAGCCGCGCGGCGACGGCGCCGCCCTTGCGCGCGATGGCTCGGCTGGGCCTGGAAAAGGCCGCCGCGGCGCCCGCCGCGGAGGAAGCCTCGGAGGAGCGGGTGGGTGAATTCCACGTCTACACGCTCGCCGGGCGCAGCTCGCTGGAGCCCGGCACCACGACGTCGGTGTCGCTCTTCGAGCCGGCCTCGGTTCCGTTCGAGCGGGCCTACGTCGTGCGCGGACAGCTCCCCTACTACGGCTTCGTGCCCCAGCAGGGTGATGAAACCGAACTGCCGGTGGAAGTGAGTTACACGCTCAAGCGAGCCCGGAAGACAGATTTCGGCGACCGTCCCCTGCCCGGCGGCGTGGCGCGTCTATTCCAGGCGGACAGCAGCGGGCGCCTTCAGCTCGTGGGCGAAGCCGTGGTCCGCCACACGCCGGCCGGCGAGGACGTGCGCATCGCCGCCGGCACGGCGTTCGACCTTACCGCTCGGCGCGTGCAAACGACCTATACCGCGCGCCGGGACACCACCAAGGCGACTCCCGGCCGGACGATCATGACGGCGGACTACACGGTCACGCTGACCAACGCCACCGACTCCGCGGCAACGATCGACGTGCGGGAGGAGCGGGCGGGGGAGTGGGCGGTCGTGTCGAGCTCGGTGCCGGCGGAAAAGATCTCCTCGACCGTGACCCGGTTCCGGGTGCCGGTCCCCGCCCGCGGGCGGACCGTGCTCACCTATCGGATCCGCGCCGTCTGGTGACCGACGTCTCACTGGTGCACCTGTCGGACCTGCACTTCGGCGGGCTCGCGGACATCCGCCAGGTCGAGGCGCTGGAGGCGTTCGTGCCGACGCTGGGCGCGAACGCGATCGTGATCTCCGGCGACCTGACGCAGCGTGCCCGGCACGGCGAATTCCAGCGCGCGCTCGTGTTCGTGCAGCGCCTCCGCGAGCACGCGCCGCTACTGGTGATTCCGGGTAACCACGACATCGAATGGTGGAAGAGCCCGTTCGGTCTCCGCGGCACGCGCGTGAAGTACGCCAAGTACGTTCACTATTTCGGCGATCTGCGGCCGGTGCTCGAGATCCCCGGCGCCGTGATCGCGGGGGCGCTGAGCAGCTATGGCGTCGCGCTCGGCTCGCTGACCTGGAACCTGCGTGATGTCGCGGTGAAGGGGCACGTGCCCCGGTCGGAAACGACCCGGGTGAAAGCGGTGTTCGCCCGGGCGCCGGCGGACGCGGCCCGCGTGCTGGTCATCCACCACAACATCCTCCCGGGCGCGCTCTCCCGGCGGATGGGCCTCGCCTGGTGGCGCTCGGCGCAGCGGCGCCTCGCCGCGACGGGAGCGGACGTGGTCCTGTGCGGGCACGACCACCAGGAGGGCGCGGGACAGGTGGATGCCATGACCGTGAGCACTGCCGGGACCCACAGTTTCCGCTCCCGCCACGGCCGCCCGTCCGTGTTCAACGTCGTGCGGGTGGAGGCGTCGGTGGTCCACGTGCAGCACTATCGCTGGGAGCCCGCGGCACGGCGTTTCGTCGAGTCGGACCGCTTCAGCTTCGCCCGGCGGGCCGCGCCCGAGCCGGTCGTCTCGACGGCCGGAGGCATGTAGATGGCGTCGATCTCTCTATTGGCGGGTCCGGATGAGGTGTTGGCCCGCCGCCTGACGGCGCTGGGGCTCCGGGCGGTCGCCGGCGTGCGCACGCATCGGAACCGCACGGTGATGGTGAGCCTCAACGAGCGACTGGTGCTGCGATTGCACCAGGGATACGTCTTCGCTCCGGACCGCATTCTCGGCGCGATCGTACGGTTCCTCGATCCCCGCGCCCGCCGGGCCGATCGGCAACGAGCCGAGCGCGTTTTCCTCGCATTTCCCGTCGAGCTGTACGCGCCCCGGGCCCGGGAGCGCCCGCCCGAGCGGCCGCGCCCGGGGGACCTGGCCCTCCTCCACCGTCTGCGTGAGCTGCACCAGCGCCTGAACGACGATCACTTCGGCGGAACGCTGGGCGAGATCCCCATTCGCCTGTCGGGCCGCATGCGCACTCGCCTCGGTGAGGTCAGCGTCGACCTCCGCACCGGCCGCCCCATCGAGATCGCGCTCAGCCGGCGGCACCTCGCCGACCATCCCTGGAGCGAGGTGGAGCACACCATGCTCCATGAGATGGTGCATCAGTGGCAGGCGGAGTCCGGACGGCAGATCGACCACGGCCCCAGCTTCCGGAGGAAGGCCCGCGAGGTGGGTGTCCTGCCGGCCGCCCGGCGGGCAGTCGCGCGACCCGCCGGCCCCGCCGCGCGGCGTGGGGTCGGCTCAGCCGCGCGCCATGGCTCCGAGCTGCTGGACCGCGGTTCCCGCGAGTAGGCTCCTCCCGCCGGTCTGTCGGCCGAGTATCATAGAGAGAGCAGACCCCGATCCGAGGTAGTCCCGATGGCCACCGCGGCCCGCTTTACGGGCGTGGACTTCTACGATTCCGATTCGCTCCTCGCTGAGGAGGAGCGTGCCGTCCGGGATACGGTCCGGCTCTGGGTGGACGAGCATCTCATACCGATCATCGGCGAGTGCTATGTCGCCGGGCGGTTCCCCCGGGAGCTGATCCCGGGCATGGCGGAGCTGGGGCTCTTCGGCGCCAATCTCCCGGAGGAGTATGGGTGCGCGGGACTCAATAACGTTGCGTACGGGCTCATCATGCAGGAGCTCGAGCGGGGCGACAGCGGCATCCGCTCATTCGCGTCGGTGCAGGGCGGCCTGGTCATGTACCCCATCTACGCCTTCGGGTCGGCGGACCAAAAGCGGCGCTGGCTTCCCCGGCTTGCGGGAGGCCAGGAGATCGGCTGCTTCGGACTGACCGAGCCCGATTTCGGCTCCAACCCGGGCGGCATGATCACCACCGCGCGCGACACCGCGGATGGCTGGGTCCTCAACGGCACCAAGATGTGGATCACCAACGGGTCGCAAGCCACCGTGGCGATCGTCTGGGCCAAGACGGGGGACATCGCGGACCCGGCGTCGATTCGGGGCTTCATCGTGCCGACCGATACGAAGGGATTCACGGCCAAGGATCAGAAAGGCAAGCTCTCGCTCCGCGCCTCGGACACGAGCGAGCTGCATCTGGAGGACGTGCGTCTGGCGAAAGACGCCATCCTTCCGCAGTC
>DATBQV010000108.1:0-7947 GCA_036560625.1 Gemmatimonadales bacterium | reverse complement strand
TCGCGAAGGAGCTGGACGGTTACCGCACGGAGGTCCAGAAGCTCCAGGCCGGCCTCGATTCTGCGGCGCAGGACTTCGAGGCCCAGTCGGCCGTCCTGAGCCCGACCCAGCGCACGCAGCGCCGGAAGGATCTCGAGGGGCAACAGGAGAAGCTCCAGCAGCGCACGCAGGAGCTGCAGCAGAAGGCCGCCAGCAGAGAACGGGAGCTGCTCGACCCCATCCAGGCCCGGGTCAACAGCGTCATCGAGGGGATTCGCGCGGCGGGCACTTACGCGATCATCTTCGACGTGAGCGCTCCGGGCAACGGCATCGTGACGGGGGACAAATCGCTGGACCTCACGCAACGGGTCCTCCAGCAGCTGCAGGCCTCCAAGTAAGTCGCGCGTGCGCGGAGCCCGATGTACCCGGACAGGCGGTCGCCGGCGTGGTCGGCGGCCGCTTGTTGTCTAGGCGAACGGAACTCCCCATGGACATCGAGCGGATCCTCTCGGTTCTCCCCCACCGCTATCCGTTCCTGCTCGTGGACCGGATCCTCGAGGTGGAGGGGACCACTCGCATCGTCGGGCTCAAGAACGTCACGATCAACGAGCCGTTCTTCCAGGGCCACTTTCCGGGGCACCCCATCATGCCGGGCGTGCTCATCGTCGAAGCCATGGCCCAGGTGGGCGGGTGCCTGATGATGGGTACGATGGAGCGACCGGAAACCAAGGTCGTTTACTTCATGGCGCTCGATCGGGTTCGGTTCCGGCGCCCCGTGCGCCCGGGGGATCAGCTGCGCATGGAAGTCGAGGTCCTGCAAGTGCGCGGGCCGACCTGCCGGCTCAAGGGCACGGCGACCGTCGAGGGAAAGCCGGTGGCCGAGGCCGAGATGATGGCTCAGGTAGTGGATCGCTGACCCATGGCCCGGCGGGGCGATACCCATCGGTTGATGCGTTGGCTGTGGACCAGCCGCCGGCCCGAGGCTCGACTCGCGCGGCTGGCCCTGTTGCCGGCGTCCGCCATCTACCGCGGAGCTATGGCGGCGCGGGCGGCGGCCTATCGACGCGGCTGGATCGCCGTAGCGGACTTTCCCGCGCCCTGCGTCGCCGTAGGCAATCTCACCCTCGGCGGGTCGGGGAAGAGCGCGCTGGCCGCCTGGATCGCCCAGCACTACACCGCCCGGGGCATCCAACCCGGGCTTCTTGTGCCCGGGGGGACGTCCGCCGACGTGCTGGTGCACCGGCACGCGGTGCCGACCGCCATCGTGCTCGGCGACCGCGATGCCGTGGCCGCTGGCGAGCGAGCGGTGGCGCAGGGCGCTCAGGTGCTCGTCCTGGATGACGCGTTCCAGCGCCTCGATCTCCACCGCGACCTGAACCTCGCCGTCGTCGCCGCGGAAACGACCCGGGCGGTGCGCTGGGCGCTGCCGGCCGGGCCGTGGCGGGAGGGCTGGGCCGCGCTTCGGCGAGCGGACGGCGTCATCGTCACCCGAAAGCGGGCGCCGCTCGAGGCCGCCCAGGCGCTTGCCCGGGAGATCGAGCGCGAGATCCAGGGCCCGGTGGCGGTGGCGTACCTCGGGCTCAGACATCTCGAGGGCCTGGTGAGCGGCACGCGCCAGCCTGCCGGCATCCTCGCCGGGAAGCGCGTGGTCGCGGCGTCGGGCATCGCCGACCCGGACGCGTTCGTTGCGCAGACCAAGGCGACGGGCGCCGCCGTCCAGGTGGCCACCTGGAAGGACCAGGCCGACTACCGCGACGAGGATCTCGCCTGGCTGGCGCACGCCGCCCGCCGGGCCGATCACGTCGTGATTACGGAGAAAGACGCAGTCAAGCTGCGCGACCGATGGCCCAACCGGGTGCCGGAGCCGCTCGTGGCGATTCTGGAGCTGGCCTGGGAGGGCGGCGGGGACGAGATCGCCGCGGCACTCGACGCGGTCGTCACCCCCGTCGACCGACTCTAACCGAGGCAAACCGGAGCCGACCGGAGAATCCATGACGACCGTGAATTCGAATAGCGTGCCCCTCATCCGCCCTGACAAGGACCGGTTCCTCGCCGAGGAAAACCCCTTCGAGGCGATGATGTCCCGCTTCGATTTCGCCGCGCAGAAGCTGAGCCTCGACCCCGGGCTCTACCAGGTGCTCCGCGCCCCGGAGAAGCAGGTGATCGTCGCGGTGCCCTATCTGCGCGATGCCGGCGGCGTCGAGGTCCTCACCGGCTACCGCGTGCTCCACAACCGCGCCCGCGGGCCCGCCAAGGGCGGCATCCGCTTCGACCTCGGCGTCACCCTCGACGAAGTGAAGGCGCTCGCGGCGTGGATGACCTGGAAGTGCGCCGTGGTGAACATTCCCTTCGGTGGCTCCAAGGGCGGCGTGGTCTGCGAGCCGAGCCAGCTGTCCAACGGCGAGCTGGAGCGCATCACCCGGCGGTATACGTCGGCGATCATCGAGACGCTGGGGCCCGACTCGGATGTGCCCGCGCCGGACGTGAACACCAATGAACGGATCATGGCGTGGGTGATGGACACCTACTCGATGCACGTGCGGCACACGGTGACCGCCGTCGTAACGGGCAAGCCGGTGGAGATGGGCGGATCCCTGGGCCGGCGCGAGGCCACGGGGCGGGGCTGTATGCAGGTCACCCGGGAAGCGCTCCGCAAGGTCGGCATGCCGATTGAGGGAACCCGGGTCGTCATCCAGGGGTTCGGCAACGTGGGGTCGATCGCGGCGGAGATGATGGAGCGGCAGGGGATGAAGATCGTCGCGGTCAGCGACAAGTCCGGCGGCGTGCACAATCCCAAGGGTCTCAAAGTGAAGGACCTCCAGGAGCACGTGGTGCGCCACCGGTTCCTGACCGAGTACAAGAATGCGGAGCGCGTCACCAACGCGGAGCTGCTGACGCTCGACTGCGACGTGCTGGTTCCGGCAGCGCTCGAGAACGTGATCACTTCGCACAACGCCGGAGACATCAAGGCCCGGATCATCTGCGAGGGCGCCAACGGCCCGACCAGCGCCGGTGCCGACCAGATCCTGGAGGAGAAGGGCATTTTCGTCGTCCCCGACATTCTCGCCAACGCCGGCGGCGTCACAGTGAGCTACTTCGAGTGGGTGCAGGATCGGGGCGGCTACTTCTGGGACGAGGAGACGGTGAATCTGCGCCTGGAACGGATCATGGTCCGTTCCTTCGAGGACGTGGCCGCCATGTCCGATCGGCACGGCGTGAGTCTCCGTATCGCCGCCTACATGGTCGCGATCGATCGGGTCGCCGCCGTGCACCGGCTCCGCGGCATGTACGCGTGAGCGACCCTCGGCTCCCGTGCAGATCGTCCTTCTCGCTGTCGGCCGGCTCCGCTCGTACTACCGGGACGCCTGCGACGACTACCTGCACCGGCTCAGCCGGTACGCCCGGGTGGAGGAGCGGGAGGTCAGGGAAACCTCGGGGCCGTCGCCGGCCGTAGGTCAGACGCGGGATGATGCCGCCCTGCTTGGGCGCCTGCCGGAGGGAGCGACGCTGGTGGCGCTCACGCGGGGCGGCACGTCGTGGACCAGCCGGGAGCTGGCCCGGCGGCTGGAGCGCTGGCGGGACGGGGCCCGACCCCTCGCGTTAGCCATCGGGGGATCGCACGGGTTGGGGGCCGAGCTGCTCGAGCGGGCGGCCGCACGGTGGAGCCTCGGGCCGCTGACGCTGCCGCACGAGCTGGCGCGGGTCGTGGTCGCCGAGCAGATGTACCGGGGGTTTACCATCTTGAATGGCGAGCCGTATCACAAAGGACGGTGAACAGTGAACAGTGAACAGTGAACGGGGGATTCCGCTCGTCATCCGGCCCCCCGTTCACCGTTTACGGTTCACCGTTCACCGCTGTCCCAATGGCCGAGTGGTTCGAAGA
Source organism: Gemmatimonadales bacterium (assembly GCA_036560625.1). Lineage (GTDB taxonomy): Bacteria > Gemmatimonadota > Gemmatimonadetes > Gemmatimonadales > GWC2-71-9 > DASQPE01. The sequence continues at coordinate 4,085 of DATBQV010000108.1, read as the reverse complement.
ATGGTTCGGCGAGGAGTACCTCCAGCTCTATCCCCATCGCGATGACGCCGATGCGGAGCGGGTCGTTGCCCTCATTCGGCGCGTGGTGCCGTGGCATGCCGGCTGGCGGGTGCTCGACGTTGGCTGTGGCGCGGGGCGCCACGCCCGGGCGCTGGAGGCGGAGGGGTCTCGGCCCGTGGGGCTCGATCTCTCGGCCCGCCTGCTGCGACGCGCCCGCTGCGTGACCCGGGCGCCGCTGATCCGCGCCGATATGCGGGCCCTGCCCGTACGGCCCCGCTCCATGGACCTCACCGTGAACCTGTTTACCAGTTTCGGCTACTTCAACCGCGACGAGGAGCATGCCGCCGTGCTGGCGGAGATGGCCGCCACCCTGCGCCCGGGAGGGTGGTTCGTGCTCGACTTCCTGCACGCCGGCACAGTAAGGCAGGGCCTCGTGCCCGACGAGCGCCGCCTCGCGGAGGGCGCCGAGGCCACGCGCCGGTTGTCCGCGGACGGACGATTCGTCTGCAAGCGGATCAGCCTCGCCGACGGCCGGCGCTTCGAGGAGCGGGTGCGCCTGTTCGAGCCGGCGGAGCTTGAAGGGATGCTCGGTGCGGCAGGGGTCACGACGCGACATCGCTTCGGCGATTACGACGGCGGCCCCCTCCGGACCGACTCGCCGCGCACGCTCCTTATGGGCGAGGTCGTGTGACGCTTCGGATCGTCACGACGCCGCTCGAGGCGCCGCTCCCCCAGCCGGAGCCCCGTGCCGGGGGCTTTGATCCCGCGCTGCTGCCGGCCATCGTGACCGCGCCGGGGCACGAGGCGCTCCGCGCGCGGCTCGAGGCACCCGGCGTGCTCGCCGTAACGACGGGGCAGCAACCTGCGCTGTTCACCGGCCCGCTCTACACCATTCACAAGGCGCTGTCCGCCGCCGCGCTGGCCGCGGTGCTGGAACAGCAGTGGGGTCGCCCCGTCGTTCCGCTCTTCTGGGTCGCCGGCGACGATCACGACTTTGCCGAGGCCAGCCACGCCGAGTGGCTCGGGCAGGACGGCGGCGTCACCGGTGCCTCGCTGCCGCCCCGGGCGCCCGACGCGCCGCTCACGCCCATGTATCGCGAACTCCTCGGCCCCGGCGTGGTGGAGGCCTTCGCCGCGCTCGAGCGGGATCTGCCGCCGTCCGAGTTCCGGGAGCAGACGCTCGACTGGATCCGGCGGCATTTCCGCCCGGACGCTACGGTGGCCGCCGCCTATGCCCGGGCGCTGGCGGAGCTGCTGGCGCCGCTCGGCATCCTCGTGTTCGACAGCACGCACTCCGCGGTCAAGCGGGCGGCGGCACCGCTCCTCCTTCGGGCGCTGGCGCTGGCCCCCGAGATCGAGGCTGACCTCGCCGAGCAGTCGGATATGTTGAGCGCCGCCGGGACCGATTCGGGAATCGCCATCGGTGTCGGAGCCACGCTCGTGATGCTCGAATGTCGTCTGGGTCGCGACCGGCTCATCCGGCAGGGTGCGCGCTTCACGACGCGCCGGGGCAAGAATGAGTACGACCTGCCGCGGCTCGAGGCGCTCGCGGCCCGGGAGCCGGAGCGCTTTTCGCCGAATGTGCTGCTCCGCCCCGTGGTCGAGAGCGCCCTCCTGCCGACGGTGGCCTACCTCGGCGGACCGGGCGAGCTGCGCTACCTCGCCCTCACCCCGCCGGTCTATCGCCGGATGGGGGTCGAGCCGCAACGAGCGATGCCACGCTGGTCGGGTGTCCTCGTCGAGCCCCGCGTCGATCGCGTGCTGGAGAAGTTCGGCATCGCATTGACCGAGCTGATGCAGCCGCCGGGGCCGCTGGAGGCCCGCATCGTGCGCTCACAGCTGCCGTCGAGCGCCCTGACCGCGCTCGGCACGCTTCGCGTTGCGATCGAAGGCGCGTACACGGCGATCGGCCGCGCGGCGGTCGAGATCGATCCGACGCTGGAGAAGCCGGTGCAGGGGGCCAAGCATCAGGCGCTCGGCGGCACGCAGGAGGTCGAGAAGAAGCTGCTGCATCACCTCAAGAAGCGGCAGGAGACGGAGCTGGGGCAGCTCACGCGGGCCCGCTCGGCCGTGTGGCCGCAGGGGAAGCCGCAGGAACGGGTGCTCAACATCGCGCCGTTCCTCGCGCGCTACGGACCGCCGCTCCTCACCGAAGTGCACGAGACCATCCGCGTGTGGTACGCCGGCGCCCTTGAGAGGGCTTTGGATCCCGCGTAGACTCCGGCCATGTGGATCGTCCTGCTGGTCCTCCTGGTCGCGCTGATGATCCCGATTGTAGGGATCGTCATCGATTCGCCGATCGGTCGCGCCCTGGCGCGGCGGCTGGAGGGCCCGGAGCAGGCGCCGCCCGGGCTCGGGGAGCTGGCCAAGAAGGTCGAGCTGCTCGAGGCGGAGGTTGACGATCTCACCCGGGCCGTGAAGGGCCTCGAGGAGGAGAACCAGTTCCTCCAGCGGCTGCTGGAGTCCTCCCCGCGTGCCACCCTGCCGCCACCGGCCGGTCCCTGAGCCCCGAGCCGGCCCCATCCCAGCGCCCGGCGGCGATGGTGGCCGCGGGAATTCTGCTCAGCCGGATCGTGGGGCTGATCCGCTCGCGCGTGCTGGCGCACTTCCTCGCCACGTCGGACGCCGCGGACGCCTTCGCCGCGGCCTTCCGGATTCCGAACCTCCTCCAGAACCTCTTCGGCGAAGGCGCGCTCTCGGCGTCCTTCATTCCGGTGTATGCGTCGCTCCTCGCCCGCGACGACCGGGAGGAGGCCGGGAGGGTCGCCGGCGCGATCGGGGCGGTGCTCGCGCTGGGAATGGCGGTGCTCGTCCTCATCGGGGTGCTCGCCACTCCGGTGCTGATCGACGCCATCGCGCCGGGGTTCGAGGGAGAGAAACGCGAGCTGGCGATCCGCCTCGTGCGGATTCTCTTCCCGGGCGCCGGTCTGCTCGTGCTGTCGGCCTGGTGCCTGGGCATCCTGAACAGTCACCGGAAGTTCTTTCTCTCCTACGCCGCACCCGTCATCTGGAATGTCGCGATCATCGGGGCGCTGATCGTGGCGGGCGGACGCATGGGACAGTATCCGCTCGCCGTCGTCACCGCCTGGGCATCGGTCGCGGGGAGCGCGCTCCAAGTGCTGGTGCAGCTGCCCACGGTGCTGACGGTGGCGCGGGGGCTGCGCCCATCGCTCGACCTGGGCTCCGACAATGTGCGGACGGTCATCCGCAACTTCATGCCGACGTTTCTCAGTCGCGGCGTGGTCCAGATCAGCGCGTATGTGGATGCGCTGCTCGCGAGCCTCTTGCCCACAGGAGCAGTGGCCGCGCTGGCGTATGCCCAGACGCTCTACACCCTTCCCGTGAGCCTGTTCGGCATGTCGGTGTCGGCGGCGGAGCTGCCCGCCATGGCGAGCGCCACGGGCGACCCCGCGCAGGTCGCGGCCCAGCTCAGGACCCGGCTCGACGCCGGGCTTCGGCAGATCGCGTTCTATATCGTTCCGTCGGCCGTGGCGTTTGCTGCGCTGGGTCAGATCCTCGCCGCGGCGCTGTTCCAGTCGGGGCAGTTCACCCGCGCCGACAGCTTCTACGTCTGGGGCATCCTTGCCGGCTCGGCCGTCGGCCTGCTGGCGGGAACCATGGGCCGGCTGTACTCCTCGGGCTTTTACGCGCTGCGGGATACGCGGACGCCGCTCCGGTTCGCGGTGATCCGCGTGGTGCTCACCACCGTCCTCGGCTACCTGGCCGCGATTCCGCTGCCCGGGCTGCTGGGCATCCCGACCCGCTGGGGCGTCGCCGGGCTCACAGCTTCCGCGGGGTTCGCGGGGTGGATCGAGTTCTTCCTGCTGCGACGGGCGCTCAACCAGCGCATCGGTTCGACAGGGCTGGACCGGGGTCTCAGCCTTCGGCTATGGACAGCGGCCCTGGTAGCGGCCGGGCTCGGCGGCGCCGTGGCGTGGGGCCTCGGCGGGGCGCTGGGGAGCCATCCGATTCTGCACGCGATCGCCGTGTTGGGGGTGTACGGGCCGGTGTATTTTTCGTTGACGGCGGCGCTGGGTGTCCCCGAGGCGTCCGCGGTCTGGCGCCGGCTCCGGGGGCCAGCCAGC
>DATBQV010000107.1:0-2122 GCA_036560625.1 Gemmatimonadales bacterium | reverse complement strand
GAAGGTGCCGGCCGTGGTAGCGACCGCTATGCGGGGGTGATGGGGCGAGGGATCAGCGCGCGGCCGGCTCGCCGGCACCGTAGCGGGACGCCACGTAGTCGCCGAGGATCTGAAGGAACTCGGGCACGATGTTGTCACCCTTGAGCGTCACGAGGAGCCGGCCGTCCACGTACACGGGCGCCTTCGGCTCCTCGAACGTGCCCGGCAGCGAGATCCCGAGATGGGCGTGCTTGGATTCCCCCGGCCCGTTGACGACGCAACCCATGACGGCCACGCGCAGCTCCTCGACCCCCGGCCGCTCCGCGCGCCACACCGGCATCTTCTCGCGCAGGTAGTCCTGGATGTCGAGCGCCATCTGCTGGAAGAACGTGCTCGTGGTGCGCCCGCAGCCGGGACAGCTCGTCACCTGCGGCGTGAAGCTCCGGAGTCCGAGCGACTGAAGCACTTGCTGGGCCACCTGCACCTCGAGCGTCCGGTCGCCGCCGGGCTCGGGCGTGAGTGAGACACGGATGGTGTCGCCGATCCCCTCCTGCAGCAGCACGGCCAGACCCGCCGTGCTCGCGACGATGCCCTTCATCCCCAAGCCGGCCTCGGTGAGACCCAGATGCAACGGGTAGTCACAGCGGCCGGCCAGCATGCGGTAGACGTCCACGAGATCCTGCACGCCCGACACCTTGGCGCTGATGATGATCCGGTCGTGGGGCTGTCCGATCCGCTCGGCCAGCGCCGCCGAACGCACAGCGCTCTCCACGATCGCCTCGAGCGTCACGTCCCGGGCATCCCGCGGCTCCGGGAGTGCGGCGTTGGCATCCATCAACTCGGTGAGGAGCAGCTGATCGAGCGAGCCCCAGTTCACTCCGATGCGGACCGGCTTCTCGTGTCGAAGGGCAACTTCGATGATCGCGCGGAAGTGCTCGTCCGCCCGCTTGCCGCCGACGTTGCCCGGGTTGATCCGATACTTGGCCAGCCGGCGGGCGCACTCGGGGTGCCGCGTGAGCAGCAGGTGACCGTTATAGTGGAAGTCGCCCACGATCGGCACACTCACGCCGATCCGGTCGAGCCCCTCCACGATCTCCGGTACGGCCGCGGCCGCCTCGTCGTTGTTCACGGTGACGCGCACCAGCTCGCTGCCCGCTCGGGCCAGGTCCGTCACCTGCCGCACAGTAGCCACCACGTCCGCGGTGTCGGTGTTGGTCATCGACTGCACCACGATCGGGTGGCACGAGCCCACGGCGACGCGCCCGATCCAGGCGGTGGGAGTTTGCCGGCGGGTGAGGAGGGGCATGGGGGAAAGGTAAGGGGTGAACGGTGAACGGTGGTTACGCTCTGGAGAACTCCGCCTCGGAGATCCGCCGCAGGTCGCCGGCGGCCAGGGCGATGTCTCCCGCCCTTGCCGCGTCCACCGCGTGCTCCACGGTCCGCGCGCTGGGGATTGCGATCGCGGTCGCCCCCTGGGCCAGCACCCACGCGAGCACGAGGGCGTGGGGCGAGAATCCCACCTCAGCCGCTATCGCCCGGAGCACCGCGTGCTCGGGCAGCTTGCGGTTGAGCCGGCCGCCGCCGGTCGGGCTGTAGGCCAGAAACCCGATGCCGTGGCGAGCGCAGTACTCCACCACCCCGTCGGCGATCGCCTCCCGGAAAAAGGGATTGAGCCGGTTCTGCACGCTCACGATCGGGACGATCGCCTGCGCCTCGCGGATCTGGCTCACCGACACGTTGGAGAGTCCGACCCAGCGGATCTTGCCCTGACGCGCGAGCGCGGCGAGCGCGCCCACGCTCTCGGCGAACGGCACGGCGGGATCGGGGGCGTGGAGCTGGTAGAGAGCGATGCGCTCGACCCCGAGCGCGGCGAGTGACGCGTCGCAGGCCTGCTCCAGCGACCGGGCGCGTCCGTCGCGCTCCCAGCGGCCGCCGGGACGGGTCATGCCGCCCTTGGTCGCAACCAGCACCCGGTCACGCGCACCCGGCCACGCGGCTACCGCGCGGGCAACCAGACGCTCGTTGTGGCCCAGGTCGGTCTGGTCCAGACAGTAGACGTTGGCAGTGTCGATGAGAGTGACGCCGGCGTCGAGCGACGCGTGGATGACCCGGATGGCCTGAGCCTCGCTCGGCCGGTCCTGCA
>DATBQV010000106.1:0-4095 GCA_036560625.1 Gemmatimonadales bacterium | reverse complement strand
CTCCGCGTTGCCTTTCGCCGGCTGCGCCTTCATCGGGTCGAAGCCAACATCCTGCCGCAGAATGACGCGTCGCTGGCCCTCGTGCGCCGGGCTGGCTTCCGCCGCGAAGGGCGGTCGCCGCGCTACCTCAAGATCGCCGGCCGCTGGCGGGATCATGAACGTTGGGCGTTGCTCGCGGACGAGTGGCGGCCTTCTCGATGACCCTCCCACGAATCGAACCCCCACCCCATGCGAGGAGCTTCAATGCCAGTCGGCACCCGCGTTCTCACGTCAGTCTGGGCGCTCTGCACCGCGGTCGGCGTCCCGTTCGCGTCCGGCCAGATGCCGGCCGCCGACCCCGCCGACGTCGGCACGATCGAAGGGATCGTCCACGCGTATTACGACGTGATCAACGGGCCGCCGGGTGCCCCGCGCCAGTGGCGGCGGGACAGCACCCTCTACACCGCCCAGGCGACGTTCGTCGCCATGGACGAGCGCGACGGCAAGCCGGTCGCGACCATCCAGACGCCGGAGCAGTTTCGCCGCACCACGAACGACAACTTCGTGGCCAAGGGCTTCTACGAGATCGAGATCGGATCCCGGATCGAGCGGTTCGGCAACGTGGCCCAGGTACGGAGCGCCTATGAAACCCGGCACACCGCCAAGGGCCCGCTCCTCGGACGAGGCGTGAACTACCTCACGCTCTACTGGGATGGCACGCGCTGGTGGATCACGGGCGCGGTGTGGGACGACGAGCGCGCGAACAACAAGCTCCCGCGCGCCTGGGTGGGCGGGCACGAGCACGCGCCTTGAGGCGGGTTGCCGGCGCGTCCCAACCCGGGACGCGCTGGCCGGGTCCCGGAGAACGCGGGTATCGTTTCCGGAGCGCGTCGCGCCTGGACGACGCCGTCACCCCTGCCGGAGTACCCGATGCCCGACGCGGCCGCATACCCGTATGAGACCCGACTCAACATCCTCCACTCCGCCCTCGATCTCATCGACGTCGCGCGGCTGGCGGAGGAGTGCACCTACAAGTGGTACAATCAGACACTGTGCCGGGTGAACGATTCGGTCGTCCGCCTCGGCGTCGTGGAAGGGGAATATCACTGGCACGAGCACGCGGACGAGGACGAGTTCTTCTACGTCGTGGATGGGCGCTTCATCATCGACCTGGAAGACCGAACGGTGGAGCTGCTCCCGCGGCAGGGCTTCGTCGTACCGCGCGGCGTCCGGCATCGACCCCGGGCGCCCGAGCGCACGGTGATCCTGATGGTGGAGGGGGCGGGGATCGTACCCACCGGCAGCTGAGCGCGGCGCGCGCCCGGGGTGCCGCATGATCCGATCGCGCATCCATTCCCGACGGTTCGCCGTCCCTCCGCAGGCGATCGACGCCAACGGGCACGTCGGCAACCTGGCCTACGTCGCGTGGATGCAGGAGGTCGCCATCGAGCACTCGACGGCGGCCGGGTGGCCGATGGAGCGCTACCGTGAAATCGGGGCAGGCTGGGTGGTGCGGTCGCACTTCATCGAGTATTTCCGGCCCGCGTTTGCCGGCGAGCAGTTGAGCCTGCACACCTGGGTCCCCCAGTTCGATCAGCGGTTCACGCCCAGACGCTACCTCTTCGTTCGCGATGCCGACCGGCAGGTGCTGGTGCAGGCGGAAACCCGCTGGGTGTTCGTCGACACCACCACCGGCCGGCGCCGTCCCATTCCCGGTGAGCTGATCGGGGCGTTCGAAGTCGTCCCCGACGACGCCGAGGTCCGGCGTACCCTCGGTCTCGATCCGTGAAAGCGCTGCTCTGCCTCCTGGCGGCGCCGGCGCTGTTCGCCTGCGTGCAGATCCCCCGCCCCGTGATCCCCGGGGACGTGCCGGTCGACGTCCGGGTGCGTGTGATCGCGCCCGACCTGCCGCCCGGCTGGCATCCGGGGCACCTGGTGCTCTCGAGTGAAGGGTGCCGCGTCGTCACGGTGGCCACCGCGCCCGAGCAACACCCCGTCGTCATCCTCAACATGGGTCAGATCAGCCGGCTTCAGCTGAGCCAGTCCGAGCCGCCGCCCGAGTGGTGGGCCGAGCCGGAGGAGTCGGAAGGCTGGACCGAGTTCGACACCGTCCGCCTGCGGCACGAGAGCGATCGCTGTCACAGGCACTATCCCGCCGGGGTCCATCAGTGAGCGATGCGGGCGACGAGCGGATGATCTACTGGCGGCGCCTCGACGTCCCGGGGGCCGAGCTGGCCCGCGTCTCCCAGGCGGGGCGGGAGCATCGCATCGAGGGCGCCGTGCTCGTGGTCTACGGCGGCCGGCCCTACGACCTGCGTTACACCGTGGCCTGCGATGAGCAATGGCGGACCCGCCGCGCCGCCGTCCGCGGTACCGCCGCCGGTGAGACGGTAAGGCTCGACATCGTCGCCGACATGGCGGGCGGCTGGCAGCTCAACGGCGTGGACTGGACCCCCGTCGCCGGATGTCTGGACGTCGACCTCGGTTTTACGCCGTCAACCAATCTGCTTCCGGTGCGCCGCCTCGGTCTCGGCGTCGGAGAAGAAAGGGCGATCCGTGCCGCGTGGCTTCGGTTTCCCGAGCTTCGATTCGAGCCGCTGGCCCAGCTGTATCGCCGGGAGGCCGAGCACCGCTATCGGTACGAGAGTGACGGCGGACGGTTCGTCGCCTCGCTTGACGTGGACTCGTTCGGGCTGGTCACCCGCTACGGCGACCTCTGGATCGCCGAGACCACCCGCGCCGAGGTGGCCGGCGGGGCTCGATGACGCCGCACGGCGAACGGGCCGGAGTGCTTCGCCTCATCGCGGTGTTCAAGTTCCTGAAGGTGCTCTTGCTGGTAACCGTCGGGTTGGGAGCGCTCAAGCTGCTCGACCCGGCCGCCGCCGCCGATGCCCGGGAGTGGCTTCGGGGGCTGGCCATGAGCTCGGACCGCCGCGCGATGCAGGGCGCGCTGGTCTTGGTGAGCCGGCTGACGCCCGAACGGCTCGAGGCCCTGGGCATCGGAGCGTTCTTGTACGCGGCGCTCTTCACGACGGAGGGCATCGGTCTGTGGCTGGAGAAGCGATGGGCCGAATACCTGACCGTGATCGCGACGGGGTCGTTCGTGCCGTTCGAGCTGTACGAGCTGGCGCGCCGTCCGGGCCTGCCGCGCATAGCGGCGCTGGTCCTGAACCTCGCCGTCGTCGCCTACTTGATTTATCACTTGCGGCAGCCACGGACGTAGCGGCCCGCGCAAGGCACCTGCGGGCATCGTCGCTCCCACTGCTCGCCCTGCTGGGCGCTGCCTGGCTCGACCTAGTGGCCCCCGCGCACGCAGCGGGGCAGGAGCCGTCGCCCGTCTTCGCCTCGCTGAGTGCCGGCTTCGCGTTCGTGAACGTGCAGCCGGGCGACCAGCTCACCGGAACCGGCTTTCGGGCGTCCGCGTCGATCGGTCGGCGACTGGCGCCCCACGTGGCGGGCGTGGCGCAGCTCGAGCTGACGTCGGTGCCGCACCCTACCCTCGCCGTCGCGCTTGCCGCACCCTGCATCTTCCCCGGATGTATTGGCGGCGCGCCCCGGAGCAGCGCCACCGGGCTCACGCTCTCGCCCGGCCTCCAGCTCTACCGGATGACCACCTACCAGAAGCTCTCGCTTACCGCCGGGCCGGGCGTCCTGTGGCTCTTCTCCCGTCCATCCGGCACCCGCGCGGTCTCCGCGGTCCTCGGCGCGTGGGCCGGCTGGCTCGTGGGCTCCGGCCCCCGGCTCGGCGTGCGCCTGGGTGCCGAAGCGTGGCTCACAGACGGGGCGTTGCCCCGCTGGGCCATCCCCGCCACGCTCACCATTCAGCTCCCGTAGCCGGCAGGTACCGCGCGACGAGCCGCGCACATCGTCTTCGCAGTGGCACGCCCCGACGACGGCGCCACCGCACCGTAGCGCGCCCGCGGAAGGCGACGTATCCTGAGCCCCGGGACCCTTCCGAGGTAACCGATGCCGGATTCACAGAACTGGCTGGCCTGGGCGCTGCTCTCGGCCACGTTCGCCGCGCTCACGGCGATTTTCGCCAAGGTCGGCCTGGAGGGCATCGACTCCGACTACGCCACCCTGCTCCGCACCGCCGTGATTCTCCTGACGCTCGGT
>DATBQV010000105.1:0-1701 GCA_036560625.1 Gemmatimonadales bacterium | reverse complement strand
TGGGATCTGGCGCTCGTAGGCGGAAGAGTGCTCTCGCCCGAGTCCTATCGCACGATGACAACCCCGCGCCGGCTCGCTGACGGCCGGAGCACGGGCTACGGCTGCGGCGAGGGAGTGAACGACCGGGGCGACGCGCTGGTGCTCACGCACACCGGAGCAGTGAGCGGGTTCGTGGCGTGGAACGCCGTCGTCCCGGCAAGTCGATCGGCGGTAGTCCTGCTCGCCAACAGCGACGTCGTCTACAACCCGCTCGAACGCCTCGGCCGGACGCTCGTCGGCATGCTGACGCCTCCGGGAGGCGTGCCCGCCGTGACCGCCGCCGCCCCGGTCGAGGCCGCTCGGGCGTTCCTGCAAAGCCTCCAGGCCGGAACGGTGGACGGCTCGACGCTGGGTGCCGACTTCGACGCGTTTCTCACCCCCGAGATGGTCCGCCGCGCGCAAGGCTCACTGAGCAGCCTCGGGCCCATCGCGAACGTGCAGGTGACCGGGATGTATGAGCGTGGCGGCATGCAGGTCGCGGTCATCCGGTTTCAGATCGGATCGGAGAACGCGCGGGCGCTCATGTACCGCACGCCTGACGGCAAGATCCAGGAGCTGCTGATCTTCCGCGAGTGACCGAGTGCGCTGGCCCAATGGGCCCGCAGCCCGCTAATTTGGCCGGACGCCTCCACGGAGACCCCCGGTGCCGCGATTTGTCCGCATACTCAACCCGGCGTTGCCGCTCCTGCTGGCAGGTCTCGCGTGTTCCCGCCCCGCAAGGCCGCCTGCGTCCATCTGGCAGGACGCCGACATGCGCCTCCCTGGCGACTCGGCGCCTCCCGCCCGCCCGGTGGACTCGGCCACCCTGGCCCGCTTCAGGACGGAGTACCTCTCCGCGCCGGCCGCGCTGCCCGTTTTCGAGAGATACCTCCCGACCCTGAGCGCCGCCGCCATGATCGGCTTCCTGGAGCACCACTACCCGTCGTGTCATGCGCGTTCCCACGATTTAGGGAAAGCGCTTTTCAGCGCGAGCGGGGATCTCGGAACGGCACTTCAGGAGTGCGGCACCGGTTGCACGTCCGGCTGCATGCACGGGGTCGTCGCCCAGGCGTTCGGCAACGAGGAGGTCGGGACGATCACCTCGACCATGAATCGGTTTTGCCTGGAGGGCGAGGTCGCGCGCCTCTACAAGCCGGGCAACTGCGCCCACACGATGGGCCATGCGCTGATGGTCGTCACCAACGGCGACGTCCCGCACTCCATCGACGGCTGCCTCGGCTTCGCCCAGACCCCGATGGCGTACTACTGCGCCAGCGGCGTGTACATGGAGAAGCTGGTCACCGGGCCAAGGCCGAGGCCGGCCCCGCCGGGGTCATCCGTGCACGTTCCCTGCGACAGCGAGCCGCTGTTTCCCGCCGCCTGCTACCGGTACCAGGGCGTGGTGCTCGTGGCGACGCTCGGCGACCGGGACCGGGCGGCCTCGGAGTGCCTGCGGCTCGACGGACCGCGGCGGCGCGGGTGTTTCCACGGCCTGGGGTACGCCGCGATGGCGATGGTGTTCGATCAGCCGGAGACGCTGGCCGCGGCCTGCGCCCGGGGTGATCGCGAAGACAGGACCGCGTGTATCGAGGGCACGATCGAGAAGGTCGCGGACGTGAATGAGCAGCGGGCCAGGGCGGCGTGCGGGGGTCTGGATCCGGACATTCACGCGGTGTGCGACCA
>DATBQV010000104.1:0-4206 GCA_036560625.1 Gemmatimonadales bacterium | reverse complement strand
GCCCGATCTCTTCCAGCGCGGTCGTGAACAGCCGCAATGCCTCGACCGAATAGTACCGGTCCCGCTCGACGGCCTCCACCAAACCGCGCGCGGCCGCCAGCCGCAGTACCGCCGCCACGTCGCGCCGCCCGGTCTCGCGCTCCAACTCCGCGATGCTGGGAGGACTCAGACCCGCGGCCTGCAGCATCCGTACCAGTCGATCGATCTCCGGCTCTCCGCCCGCCACGCGCGGCTCGAATCCCGCCAGCCGGGCGATCCCGCCGTCGACCACCAGCCGGCGGGTGCTCGTCCCCGCCCCCATCGCGGCCTCGATCAGCCATTCCGGGCCCCGCAGCGCGTGCCGCAGCGTCTCCAGCGGCATTCCCCGTTCGACGGGCTGACGCCGGTGAAATTCCTTCAGCCGCTGGAGCGCGGTGTCGGTGGTGTAGGCCACCAGCCGCCCGGGAACGAGATGGCCACCGATGACGCAGAGCGCCGCATCTCCCCGCACCGCGGCGGTGACCGCGCCCGAGGGCATGCCGCTCAGGATCGGGACGGCGGCCAGCTCGACACCGAACGGCCGGCGCGCGATCAACCCCGTGAGGCGCTGGGCCGGGTCGGCTCCCCGCAGCTCGTCCGGCCACGGTGCCGCGCGGGTCGGCGGCAGCGGGTCCAGCACGCGCCCGCCACCGATGGTCGTGACGGGACTGAAGCTCCGCAGCACGAACCGATCGCCGCCGCGAGCGACGACCGGCGCCTCGAGCCGGAGCCGCACCAATCCGGTCGCGCCGGGAGCGATGGGCGCCCGCGGAAGGGCGCGCGCCATCACCTCCGCGGTGCCCAGGTGAAGCCGCACGCGCGTGCGCGCCGGGAGCCCGCGCGCCGCGGACGGGAGCAGCGTCACCTCGACGTCGAGCGCCCGCGTCGGCGCCCAGGGGGCGTCCCGGCTCACCAGGACGTGGCCGCGGCGCACGTCGGCCCGATCCACCCCCGCGATGCCGATGGCGATGCGCGCGCCCGGCTCGGTCCGCTCGACCGGCCGGCCGTGACTCTCGATGGAGCGCACGCGTCCTTCAAGCTCATCCGGGAGCAGCCGCACGGCGTCGCCGAGGGCGACGGAGCCGGACCAGGCTGTGCCGGTCACCACCGTGCCGGCGCCGGCCACGGAGAAGGCCCGGTCCACCGGCAGCCGGAACACATCGCCCTGGAGGCGAAGCGGCGTGCGCGCCGCGTGCTCTCGCAACCTCGTCAGGAGCGCGTCCACGCCCTGGCCGGTGACCGCCGAGACGAGCACTGGTGCGTCGAAGGAGACCGAGGAGCGGGCCAGGCGCTCGGCCACGTCGCCCGCGACCAGCTCAGCCCAGTCGGGCTCCACCAGGTCGGCCTTGGTCACGACCGGCACGCCCGCCGGGATGGCGAGCTGCTCCAGGATGGCCAGGTGCTCCTCGGTTTGGGGCATGATACCTTCGTCGGCGGCGACGATGAGCAGGGCGACATCGAAGCCGGAGGCGCCTGCCACCATGGTCCGGACGAAGTCCTCGTGGCCCGGCACGTCGACGATGCCCGTGATGACGCCGTCGCCCAGATCGAGCGGCGCAAAGTTGAGATCGATGGTGATGCCGCGCCGCTGTTCCTCCGCGAGGCGATCCATCGTACGACCCGTCAGCGCGGTGACGAGGGCCGACTTCCCGTGATCGATGTGTCCCGCGGTGCCGACGATCACCGCACGGTCCAGGGTCGCCGGGTCCAGAAGTCGAGCGCGGGAAGCTCGGCTCCCTCGCCCAGGTGGTAGCGGATGTAGCGGGCGAGCAGGCGCTGGTGCGCCAGGAAGTGGGGCGCGTCGAGCTGCGGGAGCGGATGCCCGGGCTCCGCCAGGATGGCGAGATCCCGCCGGGCGCGCTCCGGCAACCGGATGCCGGGATCCGGGCCGGCGCAGCGCTCGCACATGACGCCGCCGTCCTTTGTGCTGAAGGCGAGGTCGCCGCCCTCGGGCACCGGGGCGCCGCAATGGACACAGTCGTCGAGCGATGGAGCGAAACCGAGCGAGCCGACCAGCTGCCAGACCGCGTGGAGCCCCATGGCCCGCACCTCGTCGGCCGACGCGGCCTCGATGGCCCCGAGTGCGTCGCGCAGGAGATCGAAGCTGGCGGGATGGGGGTCGGCCGGCGCGAACCGGAGCATCACCTCGGCCAGCACCGACGCCACGGCGTAGCGCTCGAGGTCCGCGGCGATGCCGACAGGGACCCGGATCAGATCGAATGCCGCGAGCGTGTGCAACTCCCGATGGTCCTTGAGATAGAGCTGCGCCTGCCCCTCGCTCAGCACCTGGAGTGCCGCGCCGAACCGGCTCTTGGGCCGGAGGGCGCCGCGTGCGATCGCGCTCTGCACGCCGAGGTCCCGCGTCGCCAGGCGCACGATCTTGGACGTTTCGCTGTACCGGAGGGTCGAGAGCACGATGGCGGGCGTCAGCGCGACAGGCATGACCCAAAGCTAACGCCTCCCGATCCGGGACCGTCGGCTTGCTTTTCCGCCGGTCTGCGACGTATTATCGGCTCGCTCGGTAGTTCATTCCACGCGAGCAGCAGATGCTCGGAAGCCGGTGCAACTCCGGCGCGGCCCCGCCACTGTAACGGGCACCATCACCTCGCTCAACACGCCACTGGGCAACCGGGAAGGCGAGCGAGAGCCCGAAGCCAGGAGACCTCTGCGCTTGCGCCACCACACTGACCCTCGGGGGAGGGACCGGTGGCGACTCAGGCCCGGCTTCAGCGGCCAGCGTCCGCCTATTCTCAGCGCCCCGAGGATGAGCGCGACCGTTGACCGGGTGTCTCCCGGCTCCCTCGCCCATCCTCGGTGCGACGACTCGATGCCAACCCGGCCTCGGGCCGCAGCCTGCCCTCGTTTGCGTCTGCCGGTTTCGTAGCACCCTCCAGGACCTCACTGCCATCCCGCCGCACCGCGCGCGCCTGGGCGCCGCGGCCCCGTCACTCGTGGAGACGCACCGATGATTCCGATCGCCTTGTTGCGGAGGCGCCTGGCCGGCGCAGCCGCGCCGCTGTTCCTGCTGCTCGCTACTCGGCCGCTCGACGCCCAGACGCCCCGGGATACGGTCGCGCTCCCTGAGGTCACCGTGACGGCGACGCGCTATCCGGTCCCGTCCGATTCGCTCGCGGCCACACTCACCGTGCTGCACGGTGAGGAGCTGCGGGCGGAGGGGATCCACTTCGTGAGCGACGCGCTCCGGCAGGTGCCCGGGGTCCAGGTCGTGCAGAGTGGCGGCTACGGGGGCGCGACGTCGCTGTTCGTTCGCGGCGGCGAAAGCGATTACGTCAAGGTGCTGATCGACGGCGTGCCGGTGAACGATCCGGGCGGCGGGTACGACTTCAGCTCGCTCACGACCGACAATGTCGAGCGGATCGAGATTCTGCGCGGCCCGGCGAGCGTGCTCTACGGCTCCGATGCGATCACCGGGGTGGTCCAGATCATCACGCGGCGTGGCAGTGGCTCCCCCGAGCTGGACGCCTCGGCGGAGGCGGGCACCTACGGCACGGTGCGCTGGGAGGGGGCTGCGCGGGGCGGCGGGGACGGGATCGGCTGGTCCGCCTCGCTGTCCCGGCTCTCGAGCGACGGATTGTATGCGTTCAACAATCAGTATCACAACACGGTGGCGAGCGCCCTGCTTCGCGCCCGCGCCGGCGCGTCGACCCAAGCCACGCTTTCCGTCCGGTATCATGACGCGCAGTACAACTTCCCGACCGACTTCACCGGCGCGCCGACGGACTCGAACCAGTTCAACACCGAGCGCGCGACCACGCTCTCGCTGAACCTGAGCCAGGGCTTCACGCCCGCCTTCCGGGCGGAGCTGCTGCTGGGTCGCAACGAGACGACGCGCGGGTACGACGACACCCTTCCGCCGGGCCAGGGCCCCGGCGCGTTCAGCTCGAGCACCGCGTCCATTCAGCGCAACACGGTGGATGCCCGGCTGATTTATTCGGGGGTGCGCCGAGCCACCTTGCTCGGAGGGGTCGCGTTCGACGACGAGCAGGAGCAGGACTTCTCGCTGTCGGACGGGACGTTCGGGCCGTCCAGCAGCACATTCACCGCCAACCGCCACAATTGGGGAGTTTACGGCCAGGCGACGGCACAGCCGGACCCGCGCCTCCAGCTGATTGCCGGCGGGAGAGTGGACGACAACCAGCGATTCGGGACGTTCTGGACCTACCGCGT
>DATBQV010000103.1:0-4491 GCA_036560625.1 Gemmatimonadales bacterium | reverse complement strand
TACCGTCGTCATTGCGCCATCGTGGCGAAGAACTCCTTGTTGTTCTTCGTGCGCTTCATTCGCTCCAGGAGGAACTCGAGAGCTTCCACGGGGGGCATGTCGGCCAGGAAGTTCCGGAGGAGGTACACCCGGTTGAGCTCGTCCTTGTCCGTGAGGAGCTCTTCCTTGCGGGTGGACGTGCGCTGGATGTCGATCGCGGGATAGATGCGGCGGTCGGCGAGCCGGCGGTCGAGCACAAGCTCGGAGTTGCCGGTGCCCTTGAACTCCTCGAAGATCACCTCGTCCATCCGGCTGCCGGTGTCGATCAGCGCCGTGGCGATGATGCTGAGGCTGCCGCCCTTGTCGATGTTGCGCGCGGCGCCGAAGAAGCGCTTGGGCTTCTGAAGGGCGTTCGCGTCCACACCGCCCGACAGGATCTTGCCCGAGTGTGGGACCACGACGTTGTGCGCGCGGGCGAGACGGGTGATCGAGTCGAGGAGGATGACGACATCCCGCCCGTGCTCGACGAGCCGTTTGGCCTTCTCGATGACCATGTCGGCCACTTGCACGTGGCGGTCGGCGGGCTCGTCGAAAGTGGAGGAGATCACCTCCGCCTTGACGTTCTCCTCCATGTCGGTCACTTCCTCGGGCCGCTCGTCGATCAGCAGCACGATCAGCACGATTTCAGGATGGTTCTCGGTGATTGCGTTGGCCAGCTTCTGCATGAGGATCGTCTTGCCGGCCTTCGGCGGCGCGACGATCAGGGCGCGCTGGCCCATGCCGAGGGGCGACAGGAGGTCCACGACCCGCATCGACAGATCGGCGTTCTTCCGCTCCAGCCGGATGCGCCGATCGGGGTACCGGGGCTTCAGGTTGTCGAAGGCGATCCGGTGCTTGGTCTTCTCCGGTTCCTCGAAGTTGACGCTTTCGACCTTGAGCAGGGCGAGGTAGCGCTCGCCCTCCTTGGGCGGGCGCACCTGACCCATGACGGTGTCGCCGGTGCGGAGGTCGAACCGCTTGATCTGGCTCGGCGAGACATAGATGTCGTCCGGGCCGTAGAGGTAGTTCCAGTCCTGGCTGCGCAGGAAGCCGTACCCTTCGGGGAGGATCTCGAGGACGCCCTCCCCGCGGATCACCGTATCCTGATCGAGCAGCGATTGCTCGATCCGGAAGATCAGATCCTGCTTGCGGAGCCCGGAGTAGTTCGTGATGTTCAGTTGCTCGGCCAACTGGTGCAACTCTGCGATGGACTTCTGTTTTAGCTCAGCGATATCCACGGGCGGAACTCCACACTAAGGACCCCCGGACGGCGAACCGGCGGGCGCGACGGATTGGGCGGGGCAAGCAGTGGTGTCGGTATGGTGATGCTCCGCGGCTGCGGAGCGGGTACATCGAGATGGTCTGGGGAGATGACGTCAATCGCAGAAGCGCTGCAAGTTAGACCTGGCGGGATGGGGCGTCAAGAGGTCTGATCCTGGATCCTCTCACCGCGACCTTCGAGGCCTGGCGTACCCATACGCTCGGTCGCCGGGAGTACACCGAGGCGCTCGTTGCCCCGGAGCACCGGGGCCCCTCGCCGGTCCTGGGCCAGGCGCTCGCCGCCTGGCCGGGTCGGTACTACTGGGCCGATCCCGAACATACCCAGCTCGTCCTCGTCCGCCCCCTCGGAGCCGAGCGCCGGGAGCGCTGGGTGCTGCACGGGGTGCTCTTCGTCCTGACGATCGTCTGCGCCCTCGGTGCCGGCGCGGCCTTGGCCGGTGGTTGGACTCCCGCCGACCCGGATGGGGCGGGAGTGGTCGCCAGCGGCCTCAGGTTTTTCGAGCAGCTCGGGGGCCGATGGCGCGACATCGTCGCCGGCTGGCCCTTCGCCGTGCCGCTCCTGGGAATCCTGCTGGTTCACGAGCTGGGCCACTATTTCGCGGCCCGCCGCTACGCCATCGACGCGTCGCCCCCGTTCTTCATCCCCGTGCCGCCGACGCTGTCGCCCATCGGCAGTCTGGGCGCGTTCATCCGGCTGCGGTCACCCGTGCTCGATCGGCGCCAGCTGCTCGACGTCGGGGCGGCCGGGCCGCTCGCGGGGTTCGGGGTGACGCTGGCCGTGCTGGCATGGGGGTTCGCCACGTCCCACGCCGACGGCGCGCTTGGGCCCGGTCGCAGCTTCATCGTGCTCGCCGGCGAGCGCATCGGGCTGGGCGACTCGCTGCTGATCGCCGGATTCCGGCGTCTCTTTCTCCCGGGCGTGTCGAGCGTGCACCTGAGCCTTCCCGCGTTCGCCGGATGGGTGGGCGCGTTCGTCACCGGCCTCAACCTGCTGCCGCTGAGCCAGCTCGACGGGGGGCACGTGCTCTACGGTCTCGTGGGACGACGGCAAGCCAGGGTGGGGTTCGCCACGGTGGTCGTGCTGCTCGCCCTCGCGCAGCTCTCGTGGAGCTGGTACGTCTGGGTGGCGGTGGCACTCTTCGTGGGCGGGGGTGGATGGGCGCATCCCTCGGTGCTCGCGCCGGCCCGCCCGGTACCGGCCGGCCGCCGGTGGATCGGGTGGGCGTCGGTGGTGGTGTTCGTGGTGACGTTCGTGCCGGTGCCGTTTGGGTAGAAGCCGTTAGCCGTTAGCCGTTAGCCGTTAGCCGCTAGCCGTTAGCCGTTAGCCTTTAGCCAATGGCCAATGGCCAATGGCTAATGGCCAATGGCTATTGTCCAACCCCATCACCTCTGTATCTTTAGCTAAACCTGTCAGGACGTCACCTGATGGCCCTACAAACCACCGTTCTCCCGCCGACCCGGGACCCCCGGGAGCCCGTTCACCACGAGCTCGATTCCTTCCGTTGCGCCGGCCTACTTGTCCACCTCTCGCTCATTCTTCGCCGCACGGAAGACGGGGCGTGGCGCGGGCGGCTCCGCTTCATCGATGCGGAGTCGAGTCGCGAGCGGGAAACGGCGGAGATTTTCTGTGCGGAATCCGAGGGCGCCCTGTGGGCCTCGGTGCGGGACCTGCGGGACCACCACATTCGTGATCTGTACCGGTCGCTCGACTAAGCCGCCGCCATGACGGACGGAGAGCGGCTCAGCAAGCTGCGGCACGATCTGTCCAATCCGCTCTCCGCGTTGCTGGCGGAGATCCAACTAATGCTGCTCAACGAGAATCGGTTCGACGCCGAGACGCTGGCCGCTCTACGGGAGATCGAGAAGCTGGCGATCCGGATGCGCACGCTGCTCCGCGAGGCGTGACGCCCGCCAGCGCGCCCCCCGGCCCAGGTAGCCGACGAGGAACGCAAGGCTCGCGGCGCTCGCGACGGCCCTGACCGCGAGGCCTTCGCCCCCCACCGAGAGAAACCCCTCGATCGAGCCGGCGATCACGAGGAAGACGGCGACCGCTCCCATCATCCGCACCGCCACCCGACCGCTGGCCACCAGTGCATCGGTTCGCGAGCGGTCCCCCGGCGCCACGATGGACCGTCCCAGCAGAAACCCCGCCGCTCCCGCCACCCAGATCGCGAACAGCTCCAGCGCGCCGTGCCCGACGAGAAACTCGAGCAGGTATCCCAGCAGGCCGAGATTGGCGAAGTGGCCCGCGAAGGTGCCGAGCGCGAGCCCGTTGTAGGCGAGGAGCACGAGGGAGCCGACGCCGAGGAAGATGCCGCCCGCGAAGCAGGCGATCGCCACGCGGATATTGTTGGTGATGATGAACGAGGCGGCCAGCGGGCGCCCACTCCAGTCCACCGATACATACTTGCGGCCCTCCGCCACGCGCGCGTGGCCCGCCTCCGCGCGCCGGAGCATGACCTCCGGCAACAGCTCGCTCGCGAGCGCCGGGCGCTCGCGCATCAGCGCGTAGCCGCCCAGGCCGGGGGCGGTGAAGAGGACCCAGGCGAGAACCACGAGCCAGCGTGCCTCCACCACCGCCGCGGGAAAGTCGCGTGACACCGCGGTCCACACGCGCGCCCACGTCTGCTGCTCGTCCCGATACAGAACATTGTGCCCGGCGGCGACGAGCCGCTCCAGCCGCGCCACGGTGGCGGAGTCGGCGTGGTAGGTGCGGGCCCGCGCAAGGTCGGCGGCGACCTCCCGGTATCGGGCGGCGAACCCGGGGAGCTCATCGGGCGCGAAGCTGTCCAGGCCCGCGGCGCTGGCGCGTTCCGCCAGACCCTGGAAGGTGTCCCACCGCTCGCCCTGGCGCGCCGAGAGTCGCTCTGCGAGACCGTCGCGTCCCGCGAGGCGTCCGCGCCGGCGCGCCAGCTCGCGCGCATGCAGCTCGAGCAGGAATTCGGTGACGCTGGCGCCCGGCGGCCGAGGCCGGTCGGCGAACCGATCGGCCAACGAGGCCGCGATGCGATCGCGCCCCTCCGGCGGCAGATCCGTCCGGTCGGCGAAGCGGGCGAGCAAGCGGAAGCGCTCGTCGTCGAGTGGGATCGCGGCTGCCGGCTCGGCACGGCGGTCCGCCGCGACCGGGGCGGGTGCCGCGGGCTCCGGCCGATCGCGCACCACCGCCGTCCCGGCGACGAGGTCGCCGAGACG
>DATBQV010000102.1:0-3398 GCA_036560625.1 Gemmatimonadales bacterium | reverse complement strand
CGCTGCAGGACCAGCAGGCGGCGCCCTTCGTCCCGGTGTGGGCGCTCGGCGTCTACAGCATCTTCTTCCTGGTGCCGGTCGCCGTCATCCGCTGGTGAGGGGAGGGCGCCGAGCCCCTCGGCGCGAGAAGGTGGCCGACTTGCGAGGAGAGTCCCTCAATGTCATTCTGAGCGGAGCGAAGAATCTGGGGGCGGGCTCGTGCGCGGATCTTTCCTCCCCCAGATCCTTCGCTTCGCTCAGGATGACAATGCAGGGGGATTTCTCGCAGCGAGAGCACCTCGTTCGGGCTGGTCCGAAAAATTCACAGCCTCTCAGTCGGCCGCGGCGAGGTCGATGAAGTTCCTGTTCTTGCCCGCCGGGCTGGTGTAGGTCTTGACGCACGACGCGCCCGTGCAGTTGCCGCGCGTGTCGATGACCTCGAGGACGAAGGGCTGGTCGGTCATGCTCGCCGCGAAGAGCCAGTAGTGGCCGTTCACCGGGCGCCCGTCGAGCAGCTTGACGGTGACCTCCATGTTGCCGCTCTCGAAGAACCAGAAGTACCCGGACTCGTCCGAGATCTGGACGGCCGAGGCAGGGACGGCGCCCTGCGCCACGGCACCCTGACCTGGAAGCGGGAGCCCTGGAGCGTCAGCCCCTGCACCGGATCGGACACCGTGAACGAGGCGGTCGCCCGCTGGCCGGCGACGCTGAGCGCGACCTGGTAGAGCCCCGGCGCCAGCGCCCCGAGGTCGAACTCGGCCTTGTACGGGCCCGGCGGCACGGGCGAGACGTTGATCCCCACCGTCGTGATGTCGAAGGTGTTCCCGACCCGCGCGATGACGAGCTGCGGGAACGCTCCGAGCCGCGACGGATCGGCATCGATCTGGGCCTGCACCCGCACGTGGTCCTGGGTGGTGGGGGCGCCGGGCGAGACCTGGACCTTGGGGTTCACCGCGCCGAGGTCGCTGCTGGCGCCGACCTGGAAGCCGAAGGTGAAGACCACGGTCCCGTCGGGCACGCCGCCGTTGCCGACGACGTCGACCGTGTAGCTCCCGGCGGAAAGGCTGGGCAGGTTGAAGCTGACCTCGTAGGGGGGAAGGCCCGCGGCGCAAGGCGGATACAAGCCGAAGTACGTGGTGTTGAGCGTGATCGTCTGCCCGGCCACCGAGGGCTCCCCGCTGAAGGGGTTCGAGCAGATGGTCAAGGCGTGCAAGACGATCGCGTCCTGCGCCGTCGGCGAGGCCGGGGTGACGAACATGGACTCCAGCTCTCCGGCCTGGGCGCGAGCCGCCTGCGGGCTTGCCAGCGCCCAGAGGGCGATGACGGCGAAGACGGCGAGCCAGGCGATGCGACGCACGGCCGCGGGCACGGACACTCGGGTTGTCGTCACGCGATGCCTCCCCACTCCACGTCCCGCTGCGCGGGAATCATTCCGGCGCGAGCATTCGATCATGGACCTTCGCATGGTAATACACCATAATTTTGGGCGAGTCAATGCGCCGGCCGACTCGCGGGTACAATCCTCCCCGAATCCACGAAAGGAGGCGTCATGCCCGTCGGAAGCTTGTGGCTGCCCGGACTGGTCTCGGCGGTTGCGGTCTTCGTCCTCAGCGCCATCCTGCACATGGTCCTCAAGTACCACCGCGCCGACTATCGGAAGCTCGCCGGCGAGGAAGCCGTCGCCGCGGCGCTCCGCCAGTCCCCCCCGGCGCCCGGCGTCTACATGATCCCTTACTGCGACCCGGCGCAGATGAAGGACCCGGCGGTGCGCAAGCGGTTCGAGGACGGCCCGGTCGCCCAGATCGTCGTCGCGCCCAACGCCCCGCCGGCCATGGGCAAGTACCTCGCCCAATGGTTCCTCTTCTGCCTCTTCGTGAGCTTCGTCGCCGCCTACGTGGCGCGCCACACGCTCACCTTCGGGTCCAGCGGCCTCGAGGTGATGCGCGTCACCGGCACCGTCGCCTTCGCGGCCTACGCCTTCGGCCATCTCCAGGACTCGATCTGGCGGGCGATCCCGTGGTCGAGCGCCCTGCGCGGCCTGCTCGACGCCGTGCTCTACGCCCTCGCCACCGGGCTCGTCTTCCGCCTGCTCTGGCCGGCGGCCTGAGCGCGCCCGTGAGGCGTTGGCAACCCGGCGCGCGTCGCGCCTCGAGAGCCTCTCTGCCTCTTTGATACTCTCCGCGTCCAGACACCGGACGGAGGAGCTCCTCATGACCTGCTCGCGCCTGCGCACTCTCGCCGCGCTCGCCCTCGCCGCCGCGGCCTCCCTGATGCTGCCGGCGCCGGCCGCGGCGCACGGCTGCGGGTTCTCCTGCGATCCCGGGATGGCGTGCAACGGCAGCTGCACCATCAACGCCCCCGGGCCGTCGGGGACGGGCGCTACCTGCGGCGGGTTCCAGTCGCCCCGGCTCCCCACCTGCAAGATGGACAGGCCGGAGCTCTTCAAGGGCGGCGGCGCGGTGGCCTGCGGGAACTCGCACGGCAAGGTCGGCTGGGCCGTCGTGCGCTCGCACTGGCCGTCGCCCGAGGAGCCGACCGGGGCCCACGTCCTCCGCGCGTCGTCGGAGGAGCTCGCGGACTACGCGAGGCACGTCTTCAAGCCGGACCCGGACGTCCTGCCCAACGCCCGCCTCGAGTCCGAGCTCCTCGTCGCGGCGCCCGCCGGGCCCTGCGTGGAGGTGCAGTACTCGGTCCCCAGCCTGCAGCCGGACCTCAAAGGAGTGGGCCATTGGCAGCCCCTGGTGGCCTACTTCCGCGCCACCACCGCCAAAGAGCGCTTCACCTCCTTCGAGGTGCTGTACTCCGAAGCGCCGGCCGCGGACGTCCAACGGGCGCTCGCCGCGGCCAGGGAATGGCTCTGGGTCTACACCAAGGGCGAGAACCCGATGCCGCTCGAAGTCTATGGCTCGGTGATCGTCGTCGACGGCTACCTCGGCTTCATGCTCGAGGCCGCCAGCCCCCTCGCGCCGCCCGACCCCGGAGCGGCCCAGGCGCCCGACGCCACGTCGGTCGGGATTCCGCGGGATTCGATGCGCCTCCAGGGCAAGCCGGAGGCAGCAAGGAAAACTTGGTGATCACGCGCCTCCCGAGCATCGCCCGCACGCCATTCTCTGCCGTGGTGGCTTGCTGACCGGGCCACCCAAGGTCCATGCCCGCGGCGTGATGCCGAGGCAGCGGTCCGGCTGGGTTGGGAGAGCGGTGGTGCCGGAATAGTAGTCGTGAGTGAAGCCGGACTGGTCGTTATAAATCGAGTTCGGGATGGGATGTGAGTCGGTCTCATCCATCCAGACGTACGGCTTTCCGGTTCCACAGTGCACGTAGGTCGTGGCTCCCGCGTGGTTTAGGACGTGGGGTGTGGGAGTCGTGCGCAGGTA
The DNA here is from genome assembly GCA_036560625.1 of Gemmatimonadales bacterium. GTDB lineage: Bacteria > Gemmatimonadota > Gemmatimonadetes > Gemmatimonadales > GWC2-71-9 > DASQPE01. The sequence goes on along the minus strand of DATBQV010000102.1, from coordinate 45 downwards.
GTTATAGAAACCCAGGATTGAATGCCCCCACTCGTGCTTGAAAAC
>DATBQV010000101.1:0-1569 GCA_036560625.1 Gemmatimonadales bacterium | reverse complement strand
GAGGACAGCTTCAACCACGAAGAACACGAAGGGGCACGAAGATTCACGAAGGACAGCCGTTGTTGTGGTCGTGCAGGCGGATCTCCGTGCTTGAGACCACTCTCACACGCAGTTCTCCGTGCCTCTTCGTGCAGCTTCGTGCCCTTCAGTTTCATCCCGAGGGAGCGAAGCGACGGAGGGACCTTGCCCGCCGCTATCGGAGTGCTGTTTCTGGTCTCGATGCCAGCAAGGTAGGTCCCTCGCTCTGCTCGGGAAGGTTCCTCTTGCACATCCAACTCCGTGTGCCGAGCTTCGCCCGCCTTACCGCCTTACCGCCTTACCGCCTTACCGCCTTACCGCCTTACCCGCTCCCCAGCTCCAGCGCGATCACCAGGTCCATCACGTTTGTGCCGGTGAGGCCGAGGCGGACCAGGGCGCCGGCGGCATCGAGGGCGGGATAGGCGTCGTGGCTCGCGAGGGCGGCGGCGGGATCGAGTCCCGCGGCGCGGATCTTTCCCCAGGTCTCGGCATCGGCCACCGCGCCCGAGGCATCGGTCGGACCATCACGGCCATCAGTGCCGAGCGCCAATACCCGAAGCCCGGGGCGAGCGCCGGCGCCGGCCAATCGCTCGGCTGCGGCGAGGGCGAGCTCCTGACAGCGACCGCCGAGTCCGCGAGTGTCGCCCAGCGTCACTGTCGTCTCTCCGCCCCAGATCATGCACCAGGAGCGCGCCCCCGGCGTCTTCGCGAGCGGGGGTCGCGCCAGGATCCACTCCGCCACCCGTCGCCCGGCATCAGCCGCTTCACCCACCAGCGGCTTGGTATTGACCACGGTGGCGAAACCGAGCGCCTCCGCCTTCCGCGCCGCCCCGGCCACCGCCGCCCGATTACTGGAAATGATCTCGCCGGTCACGGCGTCGAAGACGGGGGCCTCCGGCTTGGGTGTCTCGGGGAGCCGCCCGGCGGCAACCGCATCGAGATACTCGCGCAGTGGGGTGGGGAGGGCGCTCCAGAGCGGAGTCGCCTCGAGGGCGCGGCGCACATCGAGCGCGCTGGAGGGGTCGGGAACGCAAGGACCGGAACCGATGGTGAGGAGATCGTCACCCACCACGTCCGAGATGACGAGGAGTCGAATGGCGGCACCGTCGAGGGCGACAGCCAATCGCCCCGCGCTCCAGCGGGAGAAGCGCTTGCGGATCTGGTTCTGGGCCCGGATGTCGAGTCCGCTCCGCATCAGGCGGGTGTAGAGCCATTCGAGGTCGGCGTCGGGGATACCCTCAACCGGTGCCGCGACGAGACTGGTGGCGCCGCCGGAGAGGAGGACCCAGACCTCGTCCCCTTTCTGCACTTCGCGCACCGCCGTGCCGAGCGCCGTGGCGGCGGCCCGGGAGCCCGCTCCGGGGACGGGATGCTCGCCGACGGCGACGCGGAGCGAAGGATGCGGCGCCGGCTTCGATTCCGGCGCGATGACGATCCCCCCGGCCGGCGCAAAACCCCACTCGGCGAGCGCCGCGACCGCGCCCCCGGCCATCGGGTGTGCCGCCTTGCCGAGCGCGAGGATATGGGGGGCGTGGTGGGGGAGGGAGGGAA
>DATBQV010000100.1:0-5744 GCA_036560625.1 Gemmatimonadales bacterium | reverse complement strand
CTCGCCACGTTCCGGCGTAAGGTGGGCAAGGCGCGAGACCTCTCCCGGCAAGAGGCCAACAGCTTTATTGCGGACTATGTGGCGGGACTCGAGGGGTATACCTATCTGGAAGGGGAAGGAAGCGGGTAGCTGTTAGCCATTAGCCTTTAGCTAACGGCTGCCCCTCTCACCTCTCACTTTCGCCAACCGGCCCCGCGCCTCCCGCACCATCGGCTGGAGCGGGGCGTCGGCATTGTGCCACAGCTCCACCACCTGCGAATAGTGCTCCGCTGCCTCGTCGGCGTGCCCCTGCCGCTCGGCGATCTCCCCCAGCCGGAGCTGGGCAGGGGCGAGATAGGGCAACTCGAACAGCGAGCCCTGCCCGCCGAGCGACCGATACAGCGTCGCGGCCTCGGCGTCGCGGCCCTGGGCCTCCAGCGCTTCCGCCTGGACAAACCGCTCCCGCGCCTGGGCAAAGAAGGGCGATGCCGTCGCCATCTCGTACCAGCTTTCCCGCCGGACACCTTCGAACGCGGCTGCCACCGCAGCGGGTCGGCCCCGCCGCGAGGCGCTCTCCGCTCTGATGCCACGCGCCAGGTCCTGGGTGAGCGAGCCGACCTCGCTGGACTCGGGGAGCGCCTCGAGGTCGCGCGTATACTGCGCAGCCCGGGCCGCATCGCCGAGACGTGCGTACAGCAGCCCAAGCAGGTACGTGCGGAGATGACCGTGCAACCCGCGGTGAACGCTGAAGAACACGCTGGTTTCCCGCGGAGGCTCCGGGCCGTCGGGCGCTCGCGCGACCGCGTCGCGCGCCGAGGCGAGCTCCGCCGCGTCGGCCTGCCGGAACGGAGCCGCGGCGAGGAGCGCCCGCGCCTCTGCCGCCGCCCGCGGATCGATTTCTGCCACCGCATCGAGGTGGCGCCGCGCCGCGTCGATCCGGCCTTGCGCCGCGGCAAGGTTCGCGAGATCGACCAAACCGGCCGTCCGGGACCAGGGGGGACGCGATGGCCCGGCGAGCACCGTCGCGATGCGGGCGGCGGCCTCCGGATCTCTGAGGAACGAGGCCACTCCCCACATCGAGAGGTACACCGTGACATCGGTGGCCGAATCCAACCGGGCCATCACCCGGGTCTGCTCGGCTGTATCTCGGAGGGCGAAGGCGCGTAGAGTCTCCAGCTCGAGCGTCTCGGAGCGCGACGAGCCCACGTCCCGGGCACCCGTGCTCGCGCGCAGGGCCAGCGCTCGATGGACCAGCGAGTCCACTTGAATCCGATCACCCTCGCTGGCGGCGATCCGCGCGAGGTGCACGATGGGCGCGAAGAAGCTCGGCTCGAGTGCAGCCACCCGCTGCCAAGTGGCCTTCGATCCGGAGATCGGCCGGCCGTAGAGCGGGCCGTAATGGAACTGCGCCTCGCCCAGCTGGAGCCAGCCTTCCACGTCGTTCGGATAAACCGCCACCACGTTCTGGAACAGCCGCTCGGCCTCAGCTCCGGCGCCACGCCGGGTCGTCACCAGAGCCTGGAGCAGCAACCGGTCGTGCTCGGATAGCCGGTCCGCCAGGCGGACGGCGTGCTCCGCCGCATCGTGCGCGATGTCGGAGCGCGTGAGCCACTCCGCGGCCACGCTCATGCGATACCAGGCAAGCGCGAAGAGCGAGTCCTGTCCCACGGCGCGCTGGAACCCTTCCACCGCCGCATCGAAGTTCCCGGCCCGGAACGCGCTCTCGCCATCCAGGTAGGCCTTGAGGGCGCCCAGGGAGCGGGTCGTCACGGCGGCGATGGCCGTGAGTCGGGACTCCCTCCCGCTCCAGCCGGCGACGAGCTGCCCCGCGAGCGAGTCCACGAGCTCGAAGACCCGATCGGTCGGGCCTTCGGCCGAGGCCGTCGCTGCGGCCCCCCCGGGTCGGCGGGTGTCGTAGAGCGACGCGGTAAGCCGAAGCCGGTCGCCGACGGTCAGCACATCGCCCAGGACGAAGAGGCCGGCGCCGAAGTGGTCCGCGACGCCGCGCCCCTGTTCCGGCCCGAGCGGCCCGCGGCCCTGCCGGCCGACATAGCTCAGGAGCGCTCGGGGGTCCACGCTGCGCAGGTCGCCGGCGCCGTCGAGCTTGGTGCCGAGGAGTCCGACCAGTCCTTCGCCCAGACCGAGCGTGTCCCCGCCGCGCACGGTGAAGGGCAGCACGGCGATCGCGCTCGCGGACGGGGCCGGGGTGGGGCTATCGCCGGCGGAGCGTGCGCGCCAGACGAGCGCCGCCGCGAGGGCTACGCCCGCCAGCGCCGCCGGGATGACCCAGCGGCGTCCGCGTGGAACGACCGGTGGCGGCACCGGTGTCGCAAGCGTCTGGCCCTGTTCCGGCCCCCGGATTCCGCGCAGCAGGTCGACACTCGTCGTCGCCCGCGACTCCGGCGCCTTGGCGAGCCCCCATTCGAGGGCGGACTCTACTGGCGGGGCCAGGTCCGGGCGCTCCCGGCGCAGCGGCGGCACCGGGTGCAGCGCGTGTTTGGCCATGATCTCGCGTGGGGTCGTGCCTCCGAACGGCGCGACGCCCGCCAGCATTTCGTAGAGCACGCAGGCGAGGCTGTAGACGTCGCTCCGCCCATCGAGGTCGGGCTGGCCCGCGGCCTGCTCCGGGCTCATGTACGCCGGCGTGCCCATCGCGATGCCCGTGGCCGTGGCGCCGTGCACCCCGGCCAGATCCACCGCCCGGGCGACACCGAAGTCGGCGACGAAGGCATGTCCGCTCGACAGCAGCACGTTCTCCGGCTTGACGTCACGGTGGACTACCCCGCACGCATGCGCGTAGTCCAGGGCGCCGGCCAGGTCGTCTCCGATGCGCAGCGTCTCCGCCAGCGACAGCCGGCCCTCGCGCTGCAGCTTGGCGCGGAGCGACTCGCCCTGGATATACGGCATCACGTACCAGAGGAGCTCGGTGCCGGCGCCGGCAGCGCCGGCGGCGCCGCTGTCGAATAGAGGAAGGATGTTGGGGTGCTGGAGGCCCGCGACGATCCGGATTTCGCGCAGGAAGCGATCCGCCCCGACGCTGGCGCCGATCTCGGGGCGGAGGACCTTGAGGGCGACCTGACGCTCGTGGCGCAGATCGCGCGCGAGATAGACCCGCGCCATGCCGCCCTCGCCGATCAGGCGGACGATCTCGTAGCGGTCGCCGAGAGCGGTCCGAAGTCTTGCGAGGAGATCGTCCACGGGGGTCCGCCCAGGCGCTTCCCGCAGATCAGCGCTGCTCGATCGGGACGAACTCACGGACGGGGGCGCCGGCGTAGATCTGCCGCGGGCGGGCGATCTTCTGTTCCTTGTCGGTCATCATCTCCTCCCATTGGGCGAGCCAGCCGGGAGTTCGGCCCAGCTCGAAGAGCACCGTGAAGTAGTCGGTGGGATACCCCATCGCCTGGTAGATGAGGCCCGAATAGAAGTCGACGTTGGGGTAGAGCTTCCGCTTGATGAAGTAGTCGTCTTCCAGCGCGATGCGTTCCAGCTCGAGGGCAATCTCGAGCTTCGGATTGAGTCCGGTCTGCTCGAAGACGTCGTACGCGACCTTCTTGATCAGCTTGGCGCGGGGATCGTACGACTTGTACACCCGGTGCCCGAATCCCATCAGCCGGTCCGAGCCGCCCTTCACTTTCGTGATGAAGTCGGGGATATGCGCCTTGTCGCCGATTTCGTCCAGCATCCGCAAGACGGCCTCGTTCGCGCCGCCGTGGAGCGGGCCGTACAGCGCCGCGATGCCCGCCGAAACCGCCGAGAAGGGGTCCACGTGCGAGGAGCCGACCGCGCGCACGGCGCTGGTGGAGCAGTTCTGCTCGTGGTCGGCGTGCAGGATCAGCAGGACCTCGAGCGCGTGCTGGAGCACCCGGTTCGGCTTGTGCCGGCCGCCGATGCTGAACGTCATGTTCACGAAGTTGCCGATGTAGTCGAGGTCGTTGTCCGGATAGACGAAAGGCAGACCCCGCGAGTGCCGGAAGACGAACGCGGCGATCGTCGGCAGCTTGGCCAGCAGTCGCACGCGCTGGAGGCGGCGGTTTTGCGGGTCCTGGACGTGCTTGGCATCGGGGTAGAACGTGGACAGCGCGCCCACGGTCCCGAGCAACATGCCCATCGGATGGGCGTCGTAGCGAAAGCCCTCGAGGAACTTGGTCAGGTTGGTATGGACGTAGGTGTGGTACCGGACCTCGTCCATCCAGCCCTGCAACTGCGCCCGGGTCGGCAGCTCGCCCTCCATCAGGAGCCAGGCGATTTCCAGGAACGACGCCTGCCCGGCCAGCTGCTCGATGGGGTAGCCGCGATATCGCAGGATCCCCCGGTCGCCGTCGATGTAGGTCACGGCGCTTCGACACGCGGCGGTGTTCATGAAGGCCGGATCGTACGTCATGAGGCCGAAGTCCTCCTCCGACGTGCGGATCTGCCTGAGATCAACGGCCCGGATCGTCCCCTCAGCGATGGGGAGCTCGTACGCCTTGCCGGTCCGGTTATCGGTAATGGTGAGCGTTTCCTTGGCCACAACCAGCTCCACGCGGAAAAAGACCCGCCCTGGGACCTGCGGGGCGCCGCGAAAAGATACGCCTGCGTGAATGCCGGGCCAACCCTCCGCGCGGCTGTCCGGACGCGGTGCTAGGAGGCCGACGGCGTGGCTTCGCGACTCACGCGCCGCTTGGCGGCGACATGCGCCAGCAGGTGGCGGCCGTCCGAGGAGAAGAGCGGGAAGAGGTTGAGGTAGCCGGAGAGATTCGCGACGAAGGTGTAGACGAAGAGGTCGCCGATGACGGTGCCGAGGTGTGGGGCGCCCGCCAGCGACCAGTAGACCACCGCCAGCAGCAGGACGAGGAGATTGGCGATCCCGCCGGACGCCGAGATGACCGGCGCCCGCCAGGCCCGCCGACCCCACTCGAAGCGCCAGGGTCCCGGCTGAATATCGCGGTACCCGATCGCGGAGGCGTCGTCGTCCAGGAGGATGACGGAGCCGACCAGCGGGAACAGGCCGAGCCGGAGCCGGCAGCCGGCCAGGACACCATCGAACAGCGCCGGTCCTACCCCCAGCCGGATGCCCCAGATCCGGACTCCGAGCACGCGCGCGGCCGCCGCGTGGCCGATCTCATGCGCGTACAACGCGATCCATGAGGCCACGTAGGCCAGGAGCAGCGGCTTGGCAAAGGTGACGACCGCGTCTGGGATCAGCAACATCGAATCTCGGTTGTCCGGCAGAGCCGCTAGGCAGTGGGTAGCGTGACCGTGCAGGTCGTCTCGAAGCCCCCCCGAACGTTGTAGAGCGTTGTGACAACGAGCCGCCGGGGGCGGAGCAGGCGGAAGAGGTCGTCGGCGATGCGGGCGGTGGCGTGCTCCTGGAAAATGCCCACGTTCCGGAAGCTCACAATGTAGTACTTGAGACTCTTGAGCTCGACGCAGCGGTCCGAGGGAACATACCGGACGGTGAGCGTCGCGAAATCGGGAAGGCCGCTGTACGGACAGACGGCGCTGAATTCCCGGGTTTCGGTGACGATGTCCTGCTCGGGACCGGCATAGGGGAACGTCTCGAGCACCGCCGCGTCGACGGCTTCCGGGCCGGTGAATTGAAGACTGCGGCCTTCGGCGATGGCCATGCGCTGAGCTCCGGTGGGGTACCCGGATAATGTAAGGGGGCGCGAGCTACCGTCCCAGATTCCCCACCGTGCCCTGTTCCAGCCACTCGTGCTCGCCCCGGAGGACCTGCTGCGCCACCCGGTAGGTGGCGGCATCATCGTTCCGGAAGACAGCCCTGA
>DATBQV010000099.1:0-26071 GCA_036560625.1 Gemmatimonadales bacterium | reverse complement strand
CGAGCGCGTGCGCGGCACGCCCGCCGCCAAGCCGCTCCTCTCAGCGTAGTCGCTTCAGCCACTCGACCAGGCGCCGGCCGAGCAGCTTGCGTCCGGCACCGCGAACCTGCGCCGAGACGCGAGCGCGCCGCATGGCGGCGGAGTCTCCGACCGGCACATCGATCACCGTCGGGCCCGGAGTCTCGAGCGCGCGCCGCACCACGGTCGCGAGGTCGTCGTCCCCCGCGTACCCAGCCGACGCGTAGGAGGCCCCGGTCGCCGCAGCCAGACCGGCGAGGTCGAAGGCCGGCAGGTCCACGCCGAAGGTCTGCCCGTGCTGGCGGAGCTGGTCAAGGCGGATAAGCCCGTACCGGCCATCGTTGAAGACGATGACCGGGAGCGGCGACCGCTCGCGCGCCGCGGTAAGCAGCTCGAGCCCGCACATGGCGAGGCCGCCGTCGCCGGTGATCAGCACGACCGCGCGCTCCGGCGCGGCGAGCCTGGCACCGATGGCCGCCGGAAGGCCGAACCCCATGGACTGAAAATCCGAGGGCACGATGAGCCCGCGCGGCGCCAGGATCGGGAAGTGCCGGCGGGCGAGCATCTCGTGCAGGCCCGAATCGGTGACGAGGCAGGCGTCGCGAGGCAGCGCGCCCCGAAGCGCGGCGAAGAACGCCGACGCCTCGCCGCTGGCAACGCGCGGCTCGATCGGAAATACGGAGCCCTCCTCCATCCGCGCCCGCCAACGATCCAGCTCCCCGGCTTCCCAACCGACCTCGCTGCGAGCCGGTCCGAGACCGGCGAGCAGCTCATTCAGCCATGGGCCCACATCGGCGCGGACGAGCAGTCGCGCCGCATAGTTGGCGCCCAGTGTCTCCGGTGACGCATCCACGTGGACCAGTCGGTCCGGCGCGAGGCGGAGCCCGAATCCGAGCGCGCCGTTGTGACTGAACTTGACGCCGAGGGCCAGGGCCAGGTCGCTGGACGCGAACAGCTCGTTGACGCCCCCTGAGCCCCGCAAGTCCGTCGGCACCGAAAGCGGGTGGTCCTCAGGGAGGATGCCGCGCGCCGACGTCGTGCTCACCACGGGCGCGCCGAGTCGCTCGGCGAGCAGCCGCAACTGAGGAGCGGCCGCAACGGCCCCCTGCCCCGCCAGAATCACCACCCGCCTCGCCGGCTTCAGCAGTGCGAGCGTGTCGGCCACGCCGTCGAGCGCGGGCGCGGCACCGGCCGATCCGGCGGCAGCGCCGGTCGGGGCGGTCGACGGCGCGCCTGCCACCTCCGCACCCAGAATCGCCGGATCGTAGTGGATCATCACCGGCCCCGGCTCCTCGCTCGTCGCGAGTCGGTACCCCTCGGCGACCGCGCTCGGCAGATCCTCGGCGCGATCGACGTCGATGCGCCGCTTCACCAGTGGGGCCGCCACGGTCGCCTGATCCAGCGCCTGAAGCTGGAACCGCTTTCCCGGCGCCCGGGCCGGCTGTCCCACGAGATAGAGGATCGGTGTGGAGTCGAGCCTGGCTTCGGCCAGGCCCGTGAGCGCGTAGGTGAATCCCGGCCCCGGAATCGTCGTGAGCACCCCGACGCGTCCCGAGGCCCGGCTGTAGCCGGCCGCCATGAACGCGGCGCCCATCTCGTGCGTGGGAACCACGGTGCGGAGAGACGCACTCCGGAGCGCCTCGAACAGCCCGACGTTCTGCGTCCCCGGCAACCCGAAGACGTGGGTCACCCCTTCGCGCTCGAGCGCGCGACAGAGCAGCTCGGCGCCGGTCATCCGCGGCGGATCAACCGGCGCACGGCCGCGCCGGCGTACCGGCGGGCGCGGCGCGAGAGGGCGCCCGCACGCTCAGCGAGCACGAGGGTCGCGGCCTCAGGCCGCTCGATCACGAAATTCGTGTGCAGGTCGCCCCCCAGCTGGCTCTTGAAGTGGGTGACAGGATTGAGTGCCGCGTCGGTGAGGTCGTTGCCCAGATAGCCCAGGGCGGCGAGCGCCTCGAACGACTTCCATCGAAGGAAGGCGCTCGCGCCGAGATTCAGGTAGTCGGCATGGGCGCCGGCGCAGACGGTGTGCGTGACGGGGTGCTTGCCGAGAAGCGTGAGCTGGGAGGCGACGGAGAGACCTTCGGGGAGCCGGGCGTGGAACAGGCGGCACAGCCCCGCGGCCTTGAGCCGTCGGAAAAAACGTTCGAATGCGGGTCGTGGAAGATACAGCGGGGCGCCCTTGCGCTCGTGCAGCTGGAGATGGGCCGCAAAGAAGCTGTCGAAATCGTCGTCGTCGGTACACACGAGGCCCTGCCGTCCGCATCGGTCGATCAGGCGGCGAAGGTTCTGCTCGATGCGCTCCCGTTGGGCCACCGGGTCCGCGATCGGCACTACATAGCTGTAGGTGGGCCACGCCCGCCATCCGCGGGCCTGGAACGCGCGCATGTCGGTCAACGGGCTTCGGGCGCGCAGCCGGAGCCGGGAGTACGAAAGCGCATCGAGCGCTTCGGTGAGCGCTTCCAGAATCTTGAGCTGCCGCGCCACGCGCTGGGAGGGATACTTCGTCTCATAGCTCCGGAGCACGGGGCCGCAGTAGTAAAGCAGCAGCCGGGTGGAGACCACGGTGCCCCAGCGGCCCGACTCCTCGTACAGCGGAACGCCGCCTACCAGCTCGTCACCTTGGAAGGCGCCCAGAATGCGGAACCGGCCGCCGGTCGCCTCGCACAGCGTCGCGAGGTATTCGGGCGTGGCGTAGATGCTGCCTTCCGGCGACTTGGCCGCCAGGTCGTTCCACCCATCGTAGTCCTTTTCGGTGAGCGGGCGGACCGTGATGCCTGCCTTCATCGGCGCACTCGCTTGCGGAGGGCTGTGCCTGCGCGCGAGAGGAAGTCTCGCACGCTGGGCATCGGGTCACCAAGCTGGAACACGGGCTGCCGCGCCCCGAGCCATGACCGGTAGAGACCCAGTCGGCTCGGTCGTCCGTTCCGGGGCATGGCGCCCCAGGCGGCCACGTCGTACGAGGGATAGACGCACCGCCGGCCGACGCTGTACCGGGTGACGTCGGGAACCGGCTGATCGAGCGCGTCGAGCCAGGCGAGCCGCACCACGTTCACGCCGCACCACGCGGCGTACTCGACGTACCACCAGGCGCGGGGGTTCACCTCCAGCAGCTTGAATCGTGCGTCCCGCGCGTCCCACTTGAACTCGGCGCTGAACACGCCGCGATACGCCAGATGATCGAGCAGCCGGGCGAGGCTGTCGATTGCCGGCTGCGCGTCCGCCAGCGGCAGGCTCACCATCGCGGAGCTGTTCCCGAAGTCGGGTGGGAACATCCGGAGCCTTCGGCGCGGAAACCACGCCCGCACAACGCCGGTCCGATCGCGGAACCCGTCAATGAAGACGTGGGCGGTGGCGGGCCCCGGGATGTATTCCTGGAGAACCAGCTCGAGGCCGGCCGCCTGCGCTTCGCGCCACCGTTGCTCGGCCTCGGCGCGATCGCTGACGTGGAACGCCTTCACGCCGAAGCGCCGGAAGAACGATTGCGACTCCACCGGCTTGAGAAAGATCACCTGACCGCGGCGCGACTCAAGGTCCGCGAGGTCGCTCGCCGACGTGAGACGCCGCGTGTAGGGGTGCGGAACGTCGGCCTCGTCAAGCAAGTCCGCGAACCGGGACTTGTCGACCAGGAGATCGAATACCTCCCGGCTCGGCGTGCTGCTCGGGAACCGACGACGCATCGCGGCGTCGAGCCCGGCGACCCAGAGCGCCGTCTGATCGCTGCAGGGGATCAGGACCGCGCGCTCGAATGGGAGCTTCTCGAGCTCGGCGACGGCGGGCTCCCCGCCCCTGCCGTCCCAGGGCGCCAGCGCCACGGGGCGGTACCAGCGGGAGCGACGCGCGTAGTCGCGCGGCGGGCACGCGGCGAACACGTTGGTGCCGGCGCGCGCGAGCGCCCGGACCGCCCCGAGCACCGTGATCCCGGCGCCCAGCACCAGCGCCGGCACACCGCGCCCCGTCACCGCCGCATCGTCCATTTGCAAGCTCCGGTTGTGCCGCCCGCCCGATCCTTCGGCAACTTGCCAGGGCACCAGGATTTCCAACCTGTTGCTGACACGCAACATAGGCCATCGCGGCCGTTGCTCCTCGACCGCAGCCCCTCAGGGGGCCCGGGTGCGCCCGGTCGAGATGGGGCTGCTCCGCACGCCGCGGATGGCCCCGGAAGCCCTTATGTTCCAGGGCCTTTACGATACCCAAGCCGCCGGAAAAACGGCGGCTCATAGGGCACAGTTTGTGCCGGTGGACCCGTGATACGCCCGCTCACATCCACGATCACCGCGCCCGTGCCCGAGTCATCGTCCGGAGGTCCCGGTATTGTCGCCAGTGACGGTCCCCGACCCGCTCGATCCCGGGAGATGAGTCCCACCGGGTCGGAGACCTCGCGGCCGGCCGCGCGCGGCAGGAGTGGCGCGGAGAAGCGCTACCGCATCGTGTGCCCCACGTACTGGTATCCGGAGCACGCGAAGGATACGCACGCGACGTACGTGCACGACATCAACCGCCATCTCGTGCGGCGCGGCCACTCGGTCTGCGTCGTCACACCGGGTCGGCCGGAGCTGGCGGCGCGGGAAGAGTTCGATGGCGTCGAGGTCGTCCGGTTCCCCTTCCCGTTGCCCTTGGATCTCACCTACGGACACGTGGCCCAAAGCCGGGTCGGCCTCAAGGGCAAGCTGAGCCGGCTCGCGATCATGGGGAAATACCTTAGGCACCAGTACCGGGCGACGCTCGTCGAGGCCCGCCGGACCCACGCCGACGTGATTCATGCTCATTGGGCGATCCCCACCGGCCCCGCCGCCGTGATGGCCGCCCGTCGCCTCGCCATCCCCTCCGTCATCACCATGCACGGCGGTGACGTCTACGTGAATCCGTCGCAGGGCTACGACTTTCCGACCCGGTGGTACGTCCGCCCCGTGCTGAGCTGGACGCTCCGGCATGCCGATGCGCTCACCGCCATCACCGACGACTGCCGTCAACACGCCCTCCGCGCCGGCGCGCCGGACGAGCGGATGCGGATCGTCCTGAACGGAGCCGACCTGCGCCGCTTCAGCCCCGCGCCCAACGGCAGCGCCGAGGTGTCGCCCTACGGGCCGCGGATGATTTTCGCCTGCCGGCAGCTGTTTCCCCGCAAGGGTATCCGTTTTCTCATCGAGGCCGCGGCCCGGCTGCGCGCCACGTTCCCCGACCTCGAGCTCGTGCTCGCGGGCGATGGCTTCGAGCGCCCCGAGCTCGAGCGGCTGGCCCAAGAGCGCGGCCTCGCCGGACAGACCACGTTTCTCGGGTGGGTCGCGAACGCGGAGCTGCCCCGGTACTACCGGGCAGCGGCGGTGTCGGTCATCCCCTCGCTGGAAGAGGGCTTCGGGATTCCCGCGGCGGAAGCGATGGGTTGCGAGGTACCCGTGGTGGCGAGCGACGCCGGCGGCCTCCCCGAAGTGGTCGAAGACGGCGTGACCGGTCGCGTGGTCCCCCGCGGCGACGCCGGCGCGCTGGCCGATGCCATCGCCGGACTGCTCCGTGACCCCGCGCTTCGGCACCGGATGGGGAAGGCGGGCCGGGAGCGGGCGCTGCGCCTGTTCGATTGGGACCGGTCCGCCGAGCAGTTCGAGGCAACGTACGGGGCGATCGGAGCGAGGAGCGCCCCGTGACCAAACGGCTCTTCGTCTTTCGCTGGGACGTCGACCATCGGGTCTGCATCACCGACGGCATCCCCCGCATCCGCCGGGTGTGCCGCGATCTGGGAATGGCCCAGACGTTCTTCGTCAACCTCGGCCGGTCCACCAATCTGAGGGCATGGCTGGGCAAGGGCTTCGAGCGCTCGCGGGCCAAGCTGGGCGACATGGAAGCCATCCACCTGATTCAGAAGACCGGGCTTCCGCGATTCCTGCTGGAGGCGGTCCTCAGCCGCCCGGTCGGCCTCTCGTTCATCCCCGAGCTGCAGGAGCTTCAGGCCGAAGGGCACGAGCTGGGCCTGCACGGCGGGATGGACCACGTCGTCTGGAGCCGTCGCTTCCCCGAGCTGCCGGCCGAGGTGTTGGCGGCGGACGTGCAGGAATCCTACGATCACTTCACCAAGGCCTTCGGCCGACCGGTGGGGTTCTCCGCGCCGGGGTTCCGGTCGGACGAGCGCCTGATGCTCCTGCTCGACCGGCTTGGCTTCCGCTACAACGGCGACGCGATCGGTGGCGAGCCGCATCCGACCGTGGTGGCCGGGCGCGAGCTTTCCCACTGGACCATCCCCGTGACCCTGGCAGGCCCGCGGACGATCCCCTTCCTCGAATACCACCGGGCGATCAGCACACCCGAGCCCCAGGTCCTGCGGTTGCTGGATCAGCACCTGGACGAGCGGGAAATCGTCGTCCTCTACGGCCATCCCTGCTTCGAGGGCGTCGAGGACCGCCTGCTGCGGACCGTGCTGCAGCGGGTCCTCGATCGCGGCTTCACGCCGGTGACGCTCGCGGCTCTGGCCGAGCACGTGCGGGCCGAGGGGGCGATGCCGCGGACCGCGAGCTCGGCATGATACGGGTCCTGAGCGTGTTCGGCACCCGCCCGGAGGCCATCAAGATGGCCCCCGTGGTGCGGGCTCTCGCGGCGCGCCCCAAGGAGTTCGAGAGCCTGGTCTGCGTGTCCGCCCAGCATCGCCAGATGCTCGACCAGGTCCTCGATGTCTTCGGGCTCGAGGCCGACCATGATCTTGACCTGATGACGCCGGGTCAGTCGCCCGGAGACGTGGTGGGACGCGTGCTGGCGCGCCTGCCGCCGCTCCTGCGCGAGCTCCGGCCGGACGTCCTCCTCGTCCAGGGCGACACGATGACGGCGTTCGCCGCCGCGCTGGCCGCCTACCTGGAGAAGATCCCGTCGGGCCACGTGGAGGCCGGGCTCCGCACGGGCGATCGCTACCAGCCGTTCCCCGAAGAGATGAACCGCGTGTTGATCAGCCGGCTGGCATCCATCCATTTTGCGCCGACGCCGCAAGCGCGAGACCACTTGCTCGCGGAAAGCACACCGGCCGACGCGATTCACATGACCGGCAACACGGTCATCGACGCACTGCTCCAGACCGTGCGCCCCGACTACCGCTTCCGTCATCCCGCGCTCGCCGGCCTCCAGCCGGACCGCCGGCTCGTCCTGATCACGACGCACCGCCGAGAAAGCTTTGGCGCGCCGCTCCGCGCCACCTGCGAGGCGATCCGTCAGCTCGCGTGCCTGTTCCCCGACCTCGAGTTCGTCCTGCCGGTGCACCCGAACCCTCAGGTCAAGGGTCCGGTCGAGGCGTTGCTCGGCGACTTGCCGGTGATGCATCTCATCGAGCCGGTCGACTACCTCGAGTTCGTGCACCTCATGAACCGCGCGACGATCATCCTGACCGACAGCGGCGGGATTCAGGAGGAGGCGCCCTCGCTGGGCAAGCCCGTGCTCGTGCTCCGCGAGGTCACCGAACGCCCCGAGGGCGTGGCCGCCGGGACCGCGGTGGTCGTGGGCACCGACCCGCGGCGCATCGTCGGCACTGCCTCCGAGCTGCTCTCGGACCGGGCGGCGTACGAGCGCATGGCGCATCGGCAGAACCCGTACGGCGACGGCCACGCCAGCGAGCGGATCGCCACGGCGCTGATGGCGGCGTTCGGGTGAGGCTGCTCGTGACCGGGGGCACGGGCTTCATCGGCTCCCATTTGGCGGAGGACGCACGCCGCCGCGGCGCCGAGGTCGTCGTCCTGGGACTCACCGACCGCCCTGAGGAGCAGGCCAACGCGCGGCTCCTCGAGAGCGTCGGCGTGGACGTGCTCCCGGGGAGCGTGACCGACGCGGCGCTCTGCGCGCGAGCGATGGAAGGCGTAACCCACGTGTACCACCTCGCGGTGGCGATGCGTGAGGCAGGCATGACCGACCAGTATTTCGAGGAGATCAACCTCGGCGGCACTCGGCACCTGCTCGAGACAGCGAGCGTACGGGGTTTGCAGCGGTTCATCTACTGCAGCACCATCGGGATCTTCGGTCACCGCGCCCCGGGGATCACCAACGAGGACGCGCCGCTCCGACCCGGCAACGTGTACGAGCGGACCAAGGTGGCCGCCGAGGCCATGGCGCGGGGGTTCCACGCGAGCGCGGGGCTGCCCGTCGTCATCCTCCGCCCGGCGGACGTCTACGGCCCGCGCGACCACCGGCTGCTGAAGCTCTTCCGCGGGGTGGTGGCGGGTCGCTTTCCGCTATTTGGCGACGGGAAGGGCCGCCGGCACATGGTGTTCGTGGATGACGTCGTCGCGGCGTTCCGCCTTGCCTCGGACGCTGACCGCGCCCTGGGGCAGGCGCTGATCGTTGCCGGACCCGAGTCGTGTACGCTGCGCGAGCTGATCGACGCCGTAGCGCGGGCGGCGGGCCAGAAGCGCTTTGGCTGGCGCCTGCCGCTGACGCCCATGCTCGCGGCGGCGGCCGTCGTCGAAGACGTCTGCACGGCGGTCCACGTCACGCCGCCGATTTATCGGCGGCGGATGGACTTCTTCCACAGCGACTCGGCGTTCGACACCACGAGAGCGCGCCGGGCGCTCGGCTGGGAGCCGAAGATTCACTTGAACGAGGGGGTCGCCCGGACCCTCGATGCGTACCGGAAGGCAGGGCTGGTCTAATGTGCGGCATCGCTGGTAAGGTCGGCTCCGCGCCGGTTTCCGAAACCGAGGTCGTCCGCATGTGCGATGCGATCCAGCATCGCGGTCCGGACGACTCGGGCTACTTCATCGAGGAGGGCGTCGGGCTGGGCATGCGCCGGCTGAGCATCATCGACCTCGCCGGCGGCCATCAGCCGATGTTCAACGAGGACGGCTCGGTCGTCCTCGTCTTCAACGGCGAGATCTACAACTTCGCGGAGCTGCGGAACGGCCTGCTCGCCCGCGGCCACGTCCTTCGGACGCGCAGCGACACCGAGGTACTGGTCCACCTGTACGAGGAGGAGGGCGAGGGATTCCTGTCCCGCCTCCGCGGCATGTTCGCGTTCGCGCTCTGGGACCGGCGCCGCCGCCGCCTGTTGCTCGCCCGCGACCATTTCGGGCAGAAGCCGCTGTTCTACACCGAGTCCGGCGGGCGCCTGGCCTTCGCGTCCGAGATCAAGGCCCTCCTTGCCGACGATCCGTCCCTCCGGACGCTCAACCCGTACGCGCTCGACCAGTACCTCGCACTCCGGTTCGTGAGCGCGCCCGACACCCTGTTCGCGCGGATCAAGAAGCTGCCACCCGCCCACTACCTGGTGTGGGAAGACGGGCGTACCAGGGTGGCCCGCTTCTGGGACCTGAACTACGAGACCAAGTGGAGCTACTCGGAGAGCGATACGCTCGACCGGGTGGAGGAGCTGCTCGCCGAGGCGGTGCGGCTGCACCTGATCAGCGACGTGCCGGTCGGCGCGTTCCTGAGCGGTGGCCTCGACTCCACGCTCATCGCGGCATTCGCCGCGCAGACCGTCGGCGGCGAGCTGCGCACATTCTCGATGGGCATCCCGCACGGGACCCTCAACGAGCTGCCCGCGGCAGCGGCCGTGGCGGCCCGATACGGTACGCAGCACCACGCCGAGGAGATCCGGCCGAGCGTGATCCGGGATCTGCCCCGCCTGGTTTCGGCGCTGGACGAGCCGGCCGACCCGCTCTCCATCTGCCTGCTCCATCTGAGCCGGATGACGGCTCAGCACGTCAAGGTGGTCCTCGGCGGCGACGGTGGCGACGAGCTGTTCGGCGGGTACGACCGCTACGCAGCCAACCGGTGGCTGGATCGCTATGCTCAGGTGCCCGAGGCGGTCCGCGGCCTCGTGGCGCGGTGGGTGCTTGGCCGCCTTCCCGACCGATTCACGTTCAAGAGCGTCACCCACAAGCTCCGGTGGGCCGACCTGATGGCCTCGAAGGTCGGCGCCGAGCGCTACTCCGAGAGCCTCCAGTATTTCTGGTTCAACGGCAGCCAGCGGGATCGCCTCTACACGAGCCGGTTCCGGTCCGAAGTCGCCCAGCGGCCGGCCGATGCCAGCATCGTGGCGCACTACGAGGCGCTAAACGCGACCGACCCGATCGACAAGATGATGTACGTCGACGCCTCCACGCGGATGCCGGAGCAATCGCTCATGATCCTCGACCGGACGACCATGGCCTACAGCCTCGAATCGCGCTCGCCGTTCCTCGATCCGCGGCTGGCGGAATTCATGGCGCGAGTGCCCGTCTCGCTCAAGATCAACGGCCGGAAGCTCCGTTACCTCGAGCGACGCCTGGCCGAGAAGTACCTGCCGCCCGAGCTGCTCCGCCGCCCGAAGCAGGGGTTCGCATCGCCGCTCATGTACGTGATGGACGCCGAGCTTCGCCAGCTCGGCGCGAGCATGCTGCGGGACAGCGCGCTGGTGCGGGACGGCTACCTGCGGGCGGAGCGGGTGCAGGGATTGCTGGACGAGCACCTGGGTCGGAAGCTCGACCACGGGAACCGGCTGTGGCTGCTGCTGAGCGCCGAGACGTGGTACCGGCAGTTCATGACCGACGCGACCGGCAGCGGCGACGCCGCCGGCGCCGCTACGACGCTCGCGCCGATGGCCGCGCGCTGAACGGGGCCACACAGGCCTCATGCCACTGTGTCACTCGTACCAGCTTGACCACGAGCGACTCCATCGCATGATCGCCGGCCAGAAAGCGTTGCACCATCTGCTCGACCTGCTGCCGCTCGAACGGCCCGCTGGTCACCGGAACGTTGCGTGGCAGGGCCATCACTTGCTCGCGGAGCGCCGGCACTTCCCGCAGGTAGCGGACCCACGGCACCACGAAGCCCCACTTTCGCGCGTGCATGAGCGGCCGAGGAATGCGATCGCCGAGCGCGGCCCGCTGGAGCGCCTTGCCGCGGCCCAGTCGGAACAGCACCGAATCGGGAAGCCGCGCGGCACCTTCCACGAGCCGGTAGTCGAGGAACGGCACGCGGCACTCGATGGACGCGCCCATTGTCATCTTGTCGTTGCGATCGAGCAGGTAGCAGAGGAACGTGTGCTGATCCAGGTACATGGCCTGCCGCACCGGCGATTTCGGATAGGCGCGGCGAGCCTCGTCGAGCACGGCACGCCGGTAGGCGAACTCCCCCCGCACGGGATACCCGATCGCGGCGAGGTGCGACGGGAGCACGTCGCACGAGTTGAAGAGGATCGCCGCGTCGAGCGTCGGGAGCCCCAGCAACCGATAGAGCTTCGCCCGGCGGCCTGTCCCCACCAGCCTCCGGGCCGCGGGGCCGACCAGTCCCTGCCCCGCGCGAAGTACGCCGGGATACAGCAGCGGGCGATACCTCGGATACCCGCCCAGGACCTCGTCGGCACCCTCCCCTGAGAGCAGCACGGTGACCCGGGGCTTCGCGTGCCGCGAGATGGCGAGGAGGTGCGGCTCATGGCCGTGGGCCATCGGCTCGTCGTTGTACCGCACGGCCTCGAGCATCAGGTCGGTGACGCGTGACCGGTCGACGGTCATCTCGTGCGACGTGAGGCCCCATCGGTTGACGACCTCACGCGCCAGCGGGCGCTCATCGAACCCCGGCTCCGTGAATCCCATCGTGAAGCTCTCGACGCCGCTTCCGGCCTGAATCGCAAGCGAGGCGGCCACGCTGGCGGAATCGAGGCCCCCGCTCAGGAGCACGCCGATGGGCACGTCACTGATCCGGCGGAGGCCGATGGAATCGTCGAACGTGTTGCGGAACCACTCTTCCGGCGACGTCTCCGCCGGCTTGGCCGCCTCCTCGGCGAGATTCCACCAGCGCGTGATGGTCATTGCGCCGTCGCGCCACACCAGGAAGTGCCCCGGCAGCAGCCGCAGCACGCCTTCATAGGGTGTGCTTTCGCCGGACACGAAAGAGAAGCACATCAGCTCGTCCCAGGCCGCCTGATTCATGGCCGACGGGAAGCCAGCGGCAAAGAAGGCCTTCGGCTCGGACGCGAAACTGAGCGCCTGCCGGGTGCGGGTGTAGTAGAGCGGCTTCACGCCCAGGCGATCGCGGGCGAGAAAGAGCGTGCGTTCGCGGTGATCCCAGATGGCGATCGCGAACATCCCGTTCAGGCGCTCGAGCATCGCGGGCCCGTAGTCCGCGAAGAGATAGAGCACGACTTCAGTGTCGCTGGTCGACTTGAACGACCACCCGCGGGCCTCGAGATCCCGGCGAAGCTCGGCGCTGTTGTAGACTTCCCCGTTGTAGACGATGGAGTACCGTCCGTCCGGCGTGCGCATGGGCATATGGCCGCGGGGCGAGAGGTCGCGGATGGCAAGCCGACGGGACCCCAGTGCGATGCCGGCCTCGATCATGCTGCCGGCGTCGTCCGGTCCGCGATGCGTGAGCTGGTCCCGCATCGCCTCGAATTGGATCGGGTCGCATGTCGCGCGGGGATCGGTTTGCACGATGCCGCATATACCACACATTGACTTACGCTCCCAGTGGCCGGGGACGCCGGCTTCACGTACGGCGGCAAAAGCTCGGTGAGGCAGCGGTGCTGACGGGGCAAGACCCGTGCCCGGCAAGGCATACGAGCCGGCACGTTGCGCGAAAGACCTCGGTAGAGCTACGCACCGGCCTCGCCGCGCGCTGACGGCCGACATAAAGCCGCCCGGACCGTAGTATGCAGCGGCCCAAAGCGAGCCACCACTCCAACCGGAGTCCAATGCCCGTCTCGGTCTTGCCCGGTGCCCGCGCGCTTCGGTCGGCGTGGAAATCTCCGGCCCTGCGCGCCGCTGTGGCACTGGCGCTGAGCGGTGTCGCGTTCGCGCTCGCCAACCTGGTGCTGGCCCGGGAACTCCCCAAAGAAGAGTACGGCCGCTTCTCGCTGCTGCTCGCCATCATCACCATCGGCATCCTCACCGGCCCGATGGGAGCCCAGGTCATCGTCAACCGTCTACGGATGGATCCCGGACCGCGGCTCCTCGGTCGCACGCTGGTGACGTCGGGACTGGTCGGTCTCGCGCTGGCGGTCGGCGCCGCCGTCCTGTACCCGCTCGACTTTCCGTTGCTGCTCATCATCGGCGTGGCCACCGTCGCCGGCGCAACCAAGCTTGTCGCGGTGGGGCACTACCAGAGCCGCCAGCGCTATGGCCTCTCGCTGTTGCTGTCGGAATGCACCAACGGATCGGTGCTGATCGCCGCGGTGGTGGCGGCGATCCTGCGGCCGGGAACGGCTTTCGTCCCCGCGGCGATCTTCGCCGCCGGCCTTTGGGCGTTCACGTTCTTCGGGTGGTGGAAGGTATTCCAGGACCGTCCCCGCCTCGACTATCCCGATCCACCGTTCCCCTGGGGCGAGGGCTTCTCCGTGGTGGGCGTCGTGGGGGCGAGCATGCTCCTCGGGACCATGGAGCGCCTGGTAATTCCCCGAGCCTTGGGACTGCCCGATCTCGCGACGTTCAGCGTGCTCGCGACCCTTGCGGGATCACCCTTTCAGATGCTGAACCAGGGCGTAGGATTCGCGCTCCTTCCGAGCTTGCGGGCAGCCGAGAATCCGGTCCAACGACGGCACGTGCTCACGCAGGAAACGCTGGTCGTGGTCGGCGCATGCCTGCTGTCGGCGGCGGCGGTGTGGTGGCTGGCTCCGATCGCCCTTCACCTGTTTCTCGCGGGCCGCTACGAGCTGCCGGCGGAGTTGATCCTGGCGGCCATCGTCGTCGGCACCTTCAAGCCGCTCGGCTCGCTCGCGGTCGCCACCGTGAATGCCGTGGGATCCTCGCGCTCCCTCGCCGGCCTCGGGGCGATCGCCTGGGCGGCCGCGGCCCTCGGACTTGGCGGGGCGTGGCTCGGCGTCCGGTGGGGCGGGCTGACGGGGCTCGTTTACGGAGCCGGGGTCGGATGGCTGTTTCGCGCCGTCGCCTCGACCTGGCTCGCGGCCCGAAGCCTGCAAGCGCCCGCGGCGAATCGGGCCGACGACGGGTTTGCCACTCGCCTCGCCGAGGAATAGCCTCGAGTGGCGCCGCCGTCACACCGAACGGCCACTACCCCAACCTTAGCTGCAGGAGACCCGGGATTGCCCGAGGACGCGAAGCACGCCAGCCTGGCGGCGCTCGACGCAACCGAGCCGTACGACGTCTGCATCGTGGGATCCGGCCCGGCCGGTACGCTGCTCGGCAGCAGCCTCGCGAGCCGGGGAGCCCGCGTGCTCATTCTGGAGTCGGGCCGTGGTCTCGTCGGCTGGATGACCGACCAGCGCATCCGTTCGCTGGCGCGCTACGAGTTCACCGGAGACACCGACTATCCGCGGTCGCGGACGACGTCGCGCCTCGTGGGCGGCAACTCGAACTTCTGGACCGGGCGCTGCGAGCGGTTCCATCCCTCGGACTTCGAGCCCCACCCCTACACGCCGCCCGAAAACCCCTGGCCGATCGGCTACGCTGATCTCGACCCCTACTACGACCAGGCCGAGCGCCTCCTGCGAGTCCGCGGCGGCCCCCGGTCGCAGTTCTCCCCGCCGCGGAAGGGACCGCTGCCGCTCCCGCCCAGCCCCGACATCTGGTTTCTGAAGCAGCTCGGGAGCAACCTCGGCGTGGAATTCGATGAATCCGCCACCGCCACGCCTACGAAGACGATGCGCATCTTCAACGTGCAGAAGGAAATTCTGCCGCCGTTCTTCGCGTCCGGGCGCTGCGCGCTCGTCACGGAAGCGACGGTTACGCGGTTGCTCGGCGGGCCGGACGGCTGGATTATGGGCGCCGAAGTGAAGGGGTTCGACGGCACCACGAAGATCGCGCGGGCCAAACATTTCGTCGTTTCCTGCGGGGGAATCGAATCGCCGCGGATGCTGCTGCTGTCGTCGTCGGAGCAGTTCCCCAACGGGATCGGGAACGCGCACGACATGGTGGGCCGCGGATTCAACGAGCATCCCAACGTGAGCTTCACCGCGACGATTCCCCATGCGTGGGGAACGATCGTACCGACCAACAAGGTCGCGCGCACGCACCAGTACTACAGCGCCTTCCGCGCGGAGGGCTTGGGGAGCATTTACCCCGTGATGCGCCAGGCGTGGGTGTTGCCCAACCACATCGCGACGTTCAGGCTGTCCAACCTCCCGCGCACGATCGCGAGCGGCCTGGGGCGGATCGTGCGGGCTCCGCTGTTCGTGGGGGCCGGGATCGAAATGAAAATCTCGCCGGCCAACCGGGTCACCCTGTCCCGGGCGCACAAGGATCTGTTCGGGAATCCCATCGCGCACCTGATGCTGAGCTACTCCGATGAGGACCGGAGACTGCTGGATCGGGCGCGCGGGCTGTTGCTCGACTGGTTTCCACGGCTCCAGGCAAAGGGCGTGCACGAGCTGGAGGTTGCGTGGTCTCGCCATCACCAGGGGGCCTGCCGCATGGGCCGGGGCCCGGCCACCAGCGTGGTGGACGCCGACCTCAAGGTCCACGAGACGCCGAACCTGTATGTCTGCGGGTCGGAGGTGTTCGTGACCGGCGGGGCGATGCAGCCTTCGCTCACGATCGCCGCCCTCGCGCTCCGGCTGGCCGACCACCTGGCCGGCCGCCTCCGCGACGGGTAGGACCGTTAGGCCGGCGCTCGGGGCTGGAGGGAGCCGCGCCGGACGACATAGGGAAACTTGCCCGACGCCGACAGCGGGATGTCGTCGACGAACTTGACGTCGACGGGAAAGTCCGCACCCATCACCAAACGAATCTTGTCCACGACGACGTCGAGATTGGGCTGGGCGGTCTCCCGGGCTACGCCGCTCTCCAGCACGATATTCAGCGTCACCGCCAGGTCTTCGCCCTGCATCACCTGGAACTTCCGCACGAAACCGCGATTGAAGATCACGGCCAGGAGCTGGATGAAGTAAATCGGATCGACCTGCTCCCCCTTGGCATTCAACAGAACCTCGACCATCCGGCCGGAGAGCGACTCGAGCAGGGGAAACCCACGACCGCAGGCGCAGCGTCCGTCGGTGAGCTTCCCCCGGTCCCCGATCCGATAGCGCAGAAACGGCATGGCGTAATTGCTCAGCGGCGTGATCGCCAGCTCGCCGTCCTGCCCGACCACCGGCCGCCCGGCGGCATCGATGGTCTCGAGGACGTTGGCGTGGGTAGCGATGTGATGGCCGGCCCGCTCGAGACACTGGCAGGCCACCGCCCCGACCTCGCGGGATCCGTAGGCGCTGATTGCGGGGCAGCGAAATGCCTGCTGGATCACCTCGGCCATGTAGGGATAGACCGTCGCACCGCCCAGCACGACCGCAGCCGGCGAGTGCGGACGCAGGCCGTGCTCCACCACGTACTTCGCCACCGCGTCGATCCCGTCACGGTAGCACCACAGCATGTGGGGCTTCCAACGATCGATGTCGCCGAGGATCTTGAGAATCTGGGCCTCGGGCAGGTGCCAGCACTGCTCGAACCGGCGGTTGTAGGCCCAGTTCTGCAGGGTGGCCTTCCAGCCCAGCGTCCCCTCGAACAGATCGCGCTCGTTCCCCCAGATTTTCATTTCCCGCTCACCGAGCTGCTTGCCGACGGTCGAGAAGTGGTATGTCCGGACCGCGATCGTCGTGTCCCAGTATCCGCTGTCCTGCCAGAACCGCACGGGCTCCCCGGTAGAGCCGCCTGAGGCGTTGGGGTAGGCTTTGCGGCCCTTGGGCAGGGTCTTCGCCCGGAGCCGGTCACCCTGGGCCCGGATGACGTCTTTCGTCAGGAACGGGATGTCGGGAAATCGGTCCAGATCAACCCGCCCGTCACGCACCGCCCCGCAGGACTCGAGTACGTCGTGGTAGTACGGCACCTGGTCCCAGGCGTGGCGCAGCAACCCCACCAGGCGCTCCCGCTGCACGGCGGCCACGCGGTCGGGGGACCTCTCGATCTCGTCGATCAGCGCCAGCTCGCCGGGCACGCCGCTCCCCGTGGCGCGCATGAGCGAGAGGATGACCGGCTTTCGCCAGTTCACGGCTGCTCCAATCTGGTGGGGGCCCTGCAAGAACCTGCACCTAGCGTCGGCATGCTTCGTGCTGTAACATTGGTCGCCCCGAGGACCAACGCCGGCCTCCCGCATCCGACGGATTTACGTCCGGAGGATCGCCGTTCCGCGGCGTGGGAGTCAAGGTCCCCGAGTCGTGAAGAACTGCCACGGGCTGCTCCATAGATCGAAGCGCGCAAAGCGGTTCATCATCGGCTCGGCGAATGGGCGAGAAGCGGTACGCGGCCCGCCTCCACCTCCCTTCCCAGCCTTGTCTCGACAGGACGCTGACCCCTCGTCAGCGCCCGCACCGTCGCCGCCACTATCCGATACCTGTGCGCATTGGCGTGATGTTGCGACACTTGGATCAGCATCCCGGTGGTGTGAAAGCATACACCCGCCGGCTGTTGAACGCGCTCCTGGCCCGGAACGACCACGAGTACGTGTTCTTCTATCACGACCCCAAGGTGCTGGGGACGTTCGCCGGCCACCCTCAGGTGCTGGAGGTGGCGACGCCGACCCGCTCCCGCATCCTGTGGGACCAGGTGGCCGTGCCCCTGGCCGCGCGGCGCACCGGTGTCGAGGTGCTGTTCAACCCGAAGTACTCGATGGCGCTGGCCGCGCCGTGCCCCAACGTCTGGGTCTGCCACGGCTACAACCGGCCGTTTCACCTCCGGGACCTGCCGTTCGCCGACTGGGTCAATTTCCGCTTCGCGCTGCCCCGATACGCCGCCAGGGCCGACGCCATCGTCGCGGTCTCCGAGACCACGCGGCAGCATGTGATCGAGTACATGGGCGTGCCGGCCGAGCGGGTCCACCGCGTGTATCTCGGGGTCGACGACGTCTTCCGGCGGCCGGTCGACCCCGCGGCGCTGGAACAGGCCCGGCAGAAGTACGACCTGCCAGAGCGCTTCTTCCTGTTCGCGGGCTCGCTCTATCCGCCCAAGAACTTCGCGCGGCTCGTCCGCGCGTTTGCGCGCGTCGGCCCGAGCAACGGCGTTCACCTCGTCGTCGCCGGCGGCGACAATCGGTTCCTGTGCAAGGCGGAGCGCAACCTCCCCGAGGAGCTCGGGATCGCGGACTGGGTGCGCTGGATCGGCTGGGTCCCCCAGGACGAGCTGCCCGCGTTCTACGCGGCGGCCACAGCCCTCGTCATGCCGTCGCGGTACGAGGCCTGTCCGGGTCCCGTGCTCGAGGCGATGGCCGCCGGGTGCCGGGTCGTCACGTCCAACCGGTTCGGGAGCAAGGAAGTGGCGGGCGGCACGGCGATTCTGGTCGATCCCGAGAGCGTCGAGAGCATCGCCGAAGGCATGACCTACGCTCTGACCGAGAACGAACGCCGCGACTCGTTCATCGCCCAGGGAAAGGTCCGGGCCGCCGAGTTCACCTGGGAGCGTTGCGCCCGCGAGACCCTGACCGTGCTGGAGGCCGCGCGCGCCGCGCGCAAGGCAACCCGCCGCGTCTGGTCACCGCTGGGCGCGCCGGTGCTGCCAAGGGATTGATGCCCCGCGCAGAACCAAACCGCGACGAATGATCACGCGCTCTGCTCTGCTCCGCCGCTCGTTCGAGAAGACCGTTCCGCAGCTCGCGGCGCTTGCCGCACATGCCCTGCCTCGATTCGTCTACACCTCCGCCGGCGACCGCCCGGACGTGCTCCCCGTGTTCGTCTACCACGTGGTGGATGCGTCATTCGAGGCCGACCTCCGCTACCTGCAACGCGGTGGCTATCGCACAGCCGGGGCCGAGGAACTGGCCGCCTACGGGCGAGATGAGCTGGAGCCGGACGGCCGGACGGTGGCCCTCACCTTCGACGATGGTGACGAATCGCTGACGCGGGTCGCGGTTCCGCTCCTCGAGCGCTACGGCTTCTGCGCCGTCGCGTTCGTCGTCACCGAGATGGTGCCCGAGACGACCGGTCGGGAGCTGGCCGGCTGGGCCGAATTGCGCGCCGCCGTTTCGCGCGGAGCCCTGGAGGTGGGCTCTCACAGTTGCTACCACCACCATGTCCCCGTGTCGGCCCGGGTCGTGGGCTTCGTCGATTCCGGCACCGATATCCGCTTTACCGCCAACATCCCCGTGCCGCGGATCCGTGGCGACGAGGTCCCGACCCTCGGCACGCCGATCTTCCGCGGGCGGCCACGATACACGGCGCCGGCTGCCTTCCAACCGGACGCCGACAGGATCGAGCGCTGCCGGCTGTTCGTCCGCGAGCGCGGCGAGGAAGTGCTCCGGCGGTCATCCGGAGTCGGCGACCTGCGACGGCTCGCGCCCCGCTCGGGATCGCGGGAGACGCCCCAAGCGGCGGACGCGGCGGTGGTGGCGGACGTCAGCGCCTCGCTCGATCGAGTCGGCACCAGATGCCCCAACGCCGCTGCTCGGCACCTGTGCTTCCCGTGGTACGCGCGGAACCGGCGGGCCGAGATACTGGCCGAACGTGCGGGGGCGACGTTGCTCCTGGGCGGCTACCATCCAACGCGGCGGGGGGGGCCGGCGCCGCTGCTCCAGCGGCTCTCCCGGGATCTCATGCGCCGCCTGCCGGGTCCCGATAGGGAATCCCTGCTGAACGTGCTGCGGCGCCGAGGCCAGGCCGTGGGCGCGGGGCACGGGTGGCCGGGAAACGGCCCGGCAGCGACCTCGCCACGCGCCTGAGCGCACCCAGTGGGTCCCTACAGCTGTCGCGGGTACACCACAGTGGCATCGCGGATGCCAATCCGAGTCGGTCTCGCATCGGTCCGTAGGGCGCCGTGATCCCCCAGGCAGCACGGGCCTTGCACCGGCGGCCGACGATCCCGCAGGCGCTTTAGAATTCGGCACTGTCAACTATTGTTCCGACAATCCAATAGAGAGTCCGCCGTGAGCCAGCCCTGGCAGCTTCAGCTCTATCGTCGCTCGCTCAAGAAGAAGGAAACCATGCAGGCGTTGCTCGGCCACCTCCCCCCGGTCCAGGGCCGTCTGTGCCTGGAATTGGGGTGTGCCACCGGGCTCACGTCGCATTTCCTCCGGCAGCGGGGCGGCACCTGGGTGAGCTGCGACTTCGAGCGCGACCACGTTCGATCGGCCCGCAAGCTCGTCCGTGACCGCATCGTTCAGACCGGCGAGACCGAGGTCCCGTTCAAGACCGGCGCGTTCGATGTCGTCGTCGCCATCAACTTTCTCGAGCACATCGAGAACGACGAGCCGTACGTCCGGGAAATGGTCCGCGTGCTCAAGCCCGGCGGCGATTTCCTGCTCATGGCGCCCAAGGGCGAAAAGGGCCGGCTCGGGTATGCGGTCAAGCGGCGGCTCGGGTTCACGGCCGATCAGGAGGGGTTCGGCCACGCGCGCGATGGCTATCCACCGGCCGCCGCGCGTGCATTGCTCGAGCGCAACGGGATCCGGGTGCGGGGCACCGCCGACTACTGCCGGTTCTTCACCGAATTTCTCGAGGACCTGCTGAACTACGCCTACCACCGGAAGGCGATGACGGCGAAAGATCCCACCCAGCAGGACTTCCACGGCGACACGGCTCCGATGTCCGGCGAAGCGCTCAACAAGGTGGGCACCGCCTACAAGGTCTACTCCGCGCTGTATCCGGCGCTCCGCGGCTGGACCCTGCTCGACAAGCTCATCCCGTTCAATCCCGGCTACATGATGGTCGCGTGGGGGACGAAGGCGGCCGATGCGGCGTGACCTCGGCCGCCTCGCCGACACCGAATTCGATGTCGTAGTGATTGGCGGGGGAGTGTCCGGGGCGGCGATTGCATGGGACGCGGCGCTTCGGGGACTCTCCGTGGCGCTGCTCGAGCGCACGGACTTCTGCGCCGAGACGTCGGCCTGGTCCCTCAAGGTCGTGCACGGCGGGATCCGCTACCTCCAGCATCTGGACTTCAAGCGGGTTCGCGAGTCCTGTCGCGAGCGCTCCGCGCTGCTCCGTATCGCGCCCCACCTCGTACATCCGATGCCGTTCGTCGTGCCGACCTATGGCCATGGGATGCAGGGGAGCGAGGCCCTGGGCGCTGCGTTCCTCCTGCTGAGCGCGGTGACCGCCGACCGGAATCGTGGCATCCCCGATCCGGAGCGGCGCATCCCGGCGGGACGGCTGGTCTCCCGTCGCCAGCTGCTCGAGTGGTTCCCGCACCTGGATTCGACCAACCCGGTCGGCGCCGGCGTGTTCAGCGACGGCCAGATGTACAACCCGCCGCGCCTCGTGTGGGAGTTCGTCCGCTCGGCCGCCGAGCGGGGGGCCCTGGTGGCAAACCACTGCGAGGTCACCGGGCTGCTTCGACAGAGCGATCGGGTGACCGGGGTCCGCGTGACCGACCGAATCGGAGGCGGCGACTTCGACGTCCGCGCCCGGGTCGTGGTCAACGCGGCGGGCCCTTTCGCGGAGCAGCTGTATCTCAACCAGGGCCTGCGCCCCAAGCGGACAATCCCGCTGTCCCGCGACATGGCCGTGGTGATCAGGCGCCCGCTGGTCACCGGACGCGCTCTGGCGGCGCAGACCAGGTACAAGGATCCGGACGCGGTGCTGAGTCGAGGCAATCGCCACGTGTTCCTGGTGCCGTGGCGCGGCCGCACGCTGATCGGCGTCAACAGTCGCGTCTGGCCCGGCGATCCCTACGCGCTGGAGGTGACCGAGGCCGAGGTAGCGAGCTTTGTCGAGGAGATCCAGTCGGCGGCGCCGGAATTCGCGATCACGCTCGACGACATCGCCATGGTGTACGCCGGCCTCCTGCCCTTCGGACAGAACGACGCCGGGGCGGTCGACCTGAGCTTCGGCAAGCGGTCGCATCTCATCGATCATGAGGCGGCCGACGGCATCAGGAATCTGGTGAGCGCGATCAGCATCCGCTTTACCACCGCGCGGGGACTGGCCGAGGAAGCCATGAACCTTGTGGTTCGCAAGCTCGGTCTGACCGCCCGTTGTCGGACGGAAGACACACCGCTCTACGGTGCCCGTTTTGAGCGGTTCGCCGGCTTGGTAGAGGACGTCCAGCATGCGCTGGGAGCGGCTGGGGACGACGCCGTCGCCCTGCACCTGGCACACAACCACGGCAGCGCGTTTGGTGAGGTCCTTCGGCTCGCCGAAGCGGTACCCAACGGGCGCCAGCGCATCGCGGGTACCGATACCATCCGGGCGGAGATCGTCCACGCTGTCCGGGAAGAGCTGGCATCGAGCCTTGCGGACTGCGTGCTCCGGCGCACCGACCTGGGCACCGGAGGGAGGCCGGACGACGCTGCCTTGGCTGAGGCTGCCGACATGATGGCAGCGGAGTTGGGGTGGACGGCGGACCGGAGAACGCGGGAGGTGGCCGAAGTTCAGGCTCGCTACCCCGGATGGTCCACCGCGTGAGCGATGCCAGAGCATCCTATCGAATTGCCGCCCAGCACTATTGGTGGCGGCTGGGAAAGGCGTTTTTCTGTGCTCTCGAGCTGGATGCCTACGCCACAGCCGGCACGCGGCTGGAACATCCCATCCTCGACCTTGGCTGCGGTGATGGGACCTTCTCGGCGATGTTGCAGGCCGCCGGGCTGGTCGACGGAGTTGACGTCTCCATCGACTCTTCCCCGAGCAACCTTGTCCGCGACCGACGGGCCTCCAACCACCGGGTTTGCGCCAGCGTGTTCTCCCTCCCTCTGGGCGGAGGCATTCTCGGAGCTGTCGTAGCCAACGGCGTGCTGTCGTCAATTCCGTGTCGGGACGACCGGGAGATTGACCTCGGTCTGCAAGCGGTCAACCGAGTCTTGCGCGCAGGGGGGCGATTTCTCCTCACGGTGCCGACGCCCGCGTTCAATGCGAGTTTCCGCATCCCCAACGCGCTTCGCCGAATGAGACTGACAAGTCGTGCCGAAGCGTTCGAGAGGCAGATCGACCGCCGGGAAGCACACTACCTCATTCTTGACGAGGAGACCTGGCGCCGGAAGCTCGCCGCCGCAGACTTCGAGGTCGAGCAAGTGCGCGACTGTCTGACGTCGCGCCAGGTCGCATGGTACGCGCTGCTTCGGGCGCAACCATTCAGAATCATGAATCTCCTGCGAATGGTTCCACTCCCCTCGTTGGCCCGACGTGTTGCAGGAATTGAAGAGCGGCTGTTCATGTCACTAGCCGCCACACCCCCGATGGCTGAGGCCAAACGACCTGCCGGGTTCCTGCTCATCGTCGCGAGGAAGCGGGCACGCGACTACTGACTGGCACGCGCTTTGCTCATTGGCAGCAAGCTCGTTGCGACACACCCTGGGGAGACGATCATGGACCTCGCCAAGTGCGGCGCGGCTGCCTTCGTCACGGGCTGCCTCGGATTCCAGCTATACGCGATCATCCCGCCGACGCGCTTCACGCATTTCTGGCCGTTCATCGACTACCCGATGTACGCGGGCTCGTATCAGCGCGGCGCCTCCTTCAGCGAGGCTGATTTCCATGTGCTCCCGTGCGGGAGCAAGGAAGCACGCCCCGCCAGCGCGGACGAGCTGGGAATCCAGTGGTACAACATGATCCGGCTGGAGGACGCGGTGATCGGCAAGCCGACCTACGGCACCGAAGTGCAGGCAACGCCGGACAGCGCCGCGCGCCTGTACGCAACGGTCATTCGCCGGCGCATTCAGCAGCCGATCTGTGAGGCGCAGCTCTGGGGCCGAACGTTCGTCATCGGCGCCCGCGGACTGGAGAGTGCCAACGTCCCCTGGCAGATGCTGCGGCGTTGGAGCACCCTGCCGGGCGCCACAGGCGAAATGCTGCCGACCGGGGGCCCGCAGCCATGAAGCGCTTCCTTCGCATCCTTCATGATTACTGGTTCAGGCCGGCGTCGCTGCGGGATCTGGCGATCGCCCGAATGGTACTGGTCGGCAGTCAGCTGTTCCTGTTCATGGCCACCATGGACATCGGCTACCAGGTCTGGCTGGCCAAGAGCGATTCATTGGCCTTCCGGGCGCTCCCGACGCTGAAGGTGCTGATGGCACCCTTCGGCTGGGGCGTGCGCCCCGAGCCGATGTTTCTTCAGGTCGTGTGGTACGCCGGCCTCATCACCGGGGTAACGGCGCTGATCGGATTGTATGCCCGGCCCAGTCTCCTGCTGTTCGCCGCGATCAACACGCTCATCATCGCCCACGTGTACTCGTACGGCGAAGGCCACCACCGCGAGGCGGTCATGATCATCGCCTTGTGGGCCATCGCCCTGGCTCCCAGCGCCCGCGCTCTGTCCGTGGACGCGGTGCGCGAGCGCATCCGCTTCACCCGCCAGGGACTCACGTTCGCACCGCACACGCCGGCCGACGACCTGAGTCCCTACGCGCGGTGGCCGCTCCTCTTGGTCCAGTGGATGTTCGTGCTGATCTATCTGTCGGCCGCGACCTCCAAGCTGCGCTTCGGCGGCCTCGACTGGCTCAACGGTTATACGCTGGCCTACTACGCGGGGCACGATGGTATCACCCGCGATGCGCCGCTCGGCGTCTGGGTAGCGGGTCACCTCACGATCGCCCGACTGCTCTCCGTCGGCGCGCTCCTGTTCGAGCTGACCTTCGTGCTCGCATTGATTCCCCGCCTGGCCTGGATCTATGTCGCGGCCGGCTTCGCCGTCCACCTCGGCATCTGGTTCACGCAGAAAGCGCCGTTCTTCCAGTACCTCTTCGTATACGTGGTGTTCATCGAATCCCTGCGGCGGTGGGGTCCGCTCCGCAGCCGCGGGCCCGCGCCCGTGTGGACCGTGGTGTACGACGGATTGTGCCCCCTCTGCCTCCGCACGATGGCTCTGCTGGATGAGCTGGATGGCCGCCGGTGTCTCCGATACCTGGACCTCGAGCACCAGTGGGACGCGGTGCATGCGGCCGCGCCGATGCTCACCCCGGAGCAGGCGCGGGCCGCGATGCACGTGATCGGACCGGACGGGCGCGTCTATCGGGGCTTCTTCGCGTTCCGCGTGCTCGCCCGGGCGCTGCCCATCCTGTGGACGTGTCTCCCGTTTCTATATCTCCCGCTCGCAACGCAGGCGGGGCCCTGGATCTATCGGCACGTGGCCGAGAGCCGGACCCGCCATCTCTGTCGAGCGGAGACCTGCGCTGTCTGAGGCGATCCAGGCGCCCATAGTCGATCGGACGGGCGCCGTGCGGTCAGGCACGCCGGCGGGCGAGTACGGGGGGTGCGCCGGTCAGGCCAGCCGGCGGGCGATCCGCCCGGCAAGTGAGGGGAATACGAGAGCCGCGTCGGCGGCGCGCGCGCCCTCCGCGGCTCGCATGGCGCCGAAGAGCACGAACGCGACGGCGTAGATCCCGAGACCGATCACGACCGTCACCCGGAAGCCGAACGCCATCGCCAGCACCGCCGTGGCCACCCCGCCGACCGCCGTGAAGATGCCGTTCAGTCCCCACGCCCACGCCACCGCGCCCTCGGGCCGCCGCTCCACCCAGAGAATGCCGAGCGGGAAGGGCATCCCGAGGAACAAGCCGAGGGGGAAGATCGCGACCGCGGTTCCCAGCATGCGAACGGGGCGCGGCTGGGCCAGCAGGGCGTGCGTCAGGGCTTCATGCCCCAGCAGGAAGAGCAGTCCGGCGGCGAGGACGCCGACGAACGGGAGATCCCACCGGCGCTCGGCGTTCACGCCCACGGCCGCCGAGAGGCGACTGCCGGCCCCCGCGGCGAGCAGCAGGGTGAAGATGACCGTCGAGTAGGTGTAGAGCGGTGAGCCGATCAGGTTCATGAACATCTGGATCAGGATCAGCTCCAGCATGATGAAGCCGGAGCCCAAACAGGCGAAGTAGCCCATCGCCGCCGGGCGGCCGGCCCAGCGCCGGCGGCCGACGGGTGCCAGTAGAAGCGGCAGACCGATCGCGAGGATCGAAAAGACTACGGCCGCGGCGCCCGCCACGACCAGGTGAATCGAGTCGAGCGGCACCCAGCCTCGCTTCAGCTCGGCGTTCAGGATGCCGGCCACGGAGGGGCTGAGAAACGTTGCGGAGTCGGCGCGCAGCTTCGCCACCCGCTTGCGGAGCAAGTGGAAGAACGGGTTGTCGTCGGTTACGGGCGTCGCCCGCCACGCCATGTGCGCGGCGAGGCCCGGCGGAAAGATGCCCGAATAGAAGGCGTCCGACAGCACGCTGTGGGCCGGATCCAGCGGATTCTCGACCAGCCGGCGCAACCCTTCGCCGGGGACATCGGTCGCAAAGAACCGCTTGAGGTCGGCCACCTCGACCGCGGTCC
>DATBQV010000098.1:0-13958 GCA_036560625.1 Gemmatimonadales bacterium | reverse complement strand
TCCTTCTTCGTGTTCCTCGTGTCCGGCTTCGCCGAGACTAACCGGCTGCCCTTCGACCTGCC
The DNA here is from genome assembly GCA_036560625.1 of Gemmatimonadales bacterium. Classification (GTDB taxonomy): domain Bacteria; phylum Gemmatimonadota; class Gemmatimonadetes; order Gemmatimonadales; family GWC2-71-9; genus DASQPE01. The sequence goes on along the minus strand of DATBQV010000098.1, from coordinate 13,896 downwards.
GGAAGCCGAGTCGGAGCTGGTGGCGGGGTATCACAGTGAGTACAGCGCGATGAAGTTTTCGTTCTTCTTCATCGCGGAGTATGCCAACATCGTCACCGTCTCCGCGATGGTGACGACCCTGTTCTTCGGTGGCTGGGACATTCCGTTCGTGGCGGTCGGCATGGCCAAGCCCTGGGCGGTGCTCACGCTCTCGCCCGGGCCGATCGCGACCCTGCTCACGGGTGCCGCGTTCTTCCTCAAGCTCATGTTCTGGATCTTCTTCGTGATGTGGATTCGCTGGACCCTCCCGCGCTTCCGCTACGACCAGCTCATGGCCCTCGGCTGGAAGTTCCTGACGCCGGTCACCCTCGGCTACATCATGCTCGTCTGCGTGGTGCTCTACGTGGCCGAGCTGGTCGGGCTCCGCCAGACCATTGCGACGCACCTCGTGCTCACGGGCGTGAGCGTGGTGTGCGCCATCGCGCTCTTCTTCGTCGTGGACCGGGGGATGATCGTGAGCGGCTCCGCCGGGCGTCGTGCCCGGCGTGCGGGTGTCCACCCACCCCAACGCAGCACCGTGAGCTTCTGATGGCCATCGGCGTGAAGGTGCTCAAGCGACCGGAGCGGGAGGTGAGCTACGTTCGCGCGGCCCTCAAGGGCATGGCGCTCACCTTCAAGCACATGTTCGAGAAGCGCGTCACGATGCAGTACCCGGAGGAGAAGAGCACCGACGCCGCGCACGGGATGGGCCAATGGAGCCTCAGCCCCCGGTGGCGCGGCACGCACCGGATGCTGACGGACGAGCAGGGGCGCTCCATGTGCGTCGCCTGCGGTCTCTGTCCCCAGGTCTGCCCGGCCAACTGCATCAAGCTCGTCCCCGGCGAGGACGAGCAGGGCAACCGGTACCCGCTGATCTACGAGATCGACGAGTTCCGCTGCGTCTTCTGCGGGTACTGCCAGGAGGTCTGTCCCGAGGAGGCGATCCACGTGGGCGTGCACTACGAGAACGCCGAGTACAGCCGGAACCGCTTCGTGTACGACCTGGAGCGGCTCCAGGCGCAGACCCATCCGGTTTCGTCGCTCTGGGACCCGTCGGACCCCCTGGGCGAGTAGGATGACCGAGACCGTCTTCTATATCTTCGCCGCGGTCGCGGTCGGCTCGGCGGCGATGTGCATCCTTCAGCGCAGCCCGGTCAGCGCGCTGATCTGGCTGGTGCAGGCGATGCTGGCGCTCGGCGCCATCTTCGTGCTGCTCCAGGCCCAGTTCATCGGGATCATCCAGATCCTGGTGTATGCCGGCGCCATCATGGTGCTCTTCCTCTTCATCATCATGCTGCTGAACGTGGGCCGGGTGCAGGCGACCGACATTCGCGGGCCCGCGGGCATCGCCGCGGCGCTGGTGGTCGGCGGCCTCATCGTGGCCGAGCTGGGCGGCCTCTGGTCCTACAGCACGGCGCGGCTCACGAACGAGGTCCGGGCGTCCGCCGGAGCGCTCCAGGCGGCCTACGCGTTCGCCGGCGGGCAGGCGGCGCAGCAGGAGGCCGCAGCCCGCGGGGTGGTGGGTGGCATCGCGCCGCCGCTGTTCCAGGTGTACCTGGTCCCCTTCGAGATCACGTCGCTGCTCCTCCTCGCCGCCATCGTCGGCGCCGTCGTCCTCGCCAAACGGAGAACCTGATGCTGCTCGGTCCTGCGCTCGGCCTCTCCGCGCTCCTGTTCAGCATCGGTGTCGCTGGCATGGTGCTCCGGCGCAACGCCATCGTGCTCTTCATGTGCGTGGAGCTGATGCTCAATGCCGTCAACCTGGCGTTCGTGGCGCTCGCGCAGGTGTACGGCGTGGGCGGCTATCTGATCGTGTTCTTCGTCATGACCGTGGCGGCCGCGGAGGCTGCCGTCGGGCTCGCGATCATTCTCGCGGTGTTCCGGCATCACCAGTCGATCGACCTCCAGAACATCAATCTCCTCCACGGCTGATGACTCTGTCTCCGCTCGTGGTCCAGGCCGTGCACGAAGCGTCGGGCGGCGCGGCAGGGCCGGCTGCCCGGCTGGCGTGGCTCACGATCGCGCTCCCGCTCCTGGGCGTCGTGATCAACGGCCTCCTGTCCCTCACGCGCGCCCGGGCCAAGGCCGTCGTGTCGCTGGTGGGTCCGGGCGTGCTGCTCGGCGCGTTCGCGGTCGCGGTCGCGATCTTCCTCGAGCTGCGGGCCGCGCCGCCCGAGGCGCCGCTGGTCGTAACGCTCTGGCCGTGGATCCACGTCGGCGATCTCCGGATCGACCTGGCGCTCCAGATCGATCAGCTGTCGTCGGTCATGCTGCTCGTGGTTACCGGGGTCAGCAGCCTCATCCACATCTACAGCGTCGGCTACATGGGCGACGACCCGGGCTACGCCCGCTACTTCGCCTACCTGAACCTGTTCGTCGCCTTCATGCTGATTCTGGTCCTCGGGGCGAACCTGCCGGTGCTGTTCATCGGCTGGGAGGGCGTGGGGTTGTGCTCCTACCTCCTGATCGGGTTCTGGTTCACCGACAAGGCCAACGCCGATGCGGGCCTGAAGGCGTTCCTGGCGAACCGGATCGGCGACATCGGCTTCCTCATCGCGATGTTCCTGCTCTGGCAGACGATGGGGGCGCTCGACTTCGCCACGGTGCTGAGCCGGGCGCCGGGCACGCTGAGCGCGGCCGCGGCCACCTGGATCACGCTCTTCCTGCTGCTGGGCTGCACCGGCAAGTCGGCGCAGATCCCGCTCTACGTCTGGCTCCCGGACGCGATGGCCGGCCCGACGCCGGTGTCCGCGCTGATCCACGCCGCCACGATGGTGACGGCGGGCGTGTACCTGGTGGCGCGCACGGGCGTGCTGTTCGCGCTGGCCCCCACCACGGGCCTCATCACGGCGGGAATCGGGGCGCTCACGGCGCTCTTCGCGGCGACGATCGGCCTCCGCCAGCACGACATCAAGAAGGTCCTCGCCTATTCCACCATCTCCCAGCTCGGCTACATGTTCCTCGGCGTCGGGGTGGGGGGATACACGGCGGGCATTTTCCACCTGGTGACCCACGCCTTTTTCAAGGCGCTCCTGTTTCTCGGGGCCGGGAGCGTGATCCACGCGTTGCATCACGCCTACCACGCCACCCACTCGCACGATGACGCGCAGGACATGCGGAACATGGGCGGCCTCCGGCGCTGGCTCCCGCTCACCTGCACGCTCATGTGGATCGCGACGCTCGCCATCGCCGGGATCCCGCCTTTCGCCGGCTTCTTCTCGAAGGACGAGATCCTGGCAGCCGCGTTCGCTCGAGGGGCCGAGCAGCCGGTGTACTACCTGTTCTATGGCATAGGGGCGGCGGCCGCGTTTCTCACGGCGGTGTACATGGCCCGCCTCATGGCGATGACTTTCCACGGCGCCACTCGCGTGGGCGAGGCGGAGCAGGGGCATCTGCACGAGCCCCCGGTCAGCATGACCGGCCCGCTGGTGCTGCTGGCGCTTCTGAGCCTCACCGGCGGCGTCATCAATCTCCCGGCGTTCGCGGGGGGGCACGAGGCGCTGGAACAGTGGCTCGAGCCGGTCACCCATGCGGCTACCGCGCTCCGCCCGCTGGCGTTGCCCACGGGGACCACCGAGGAGATCCTGCTCGGCGCCGCGATCGCGATCGGCGTCCTCGGACTCTGGATCGGCTACCGGACGACGCTCGGGCAGCCCATTCTCCCGGCCCGCTCGGCACCGCCGGAGACGGGCTTCGCGCGCGTGCTCTATCGGAAGTATTACATCGACGAGATCTACGACGCGGTCTTCGTGCGTCCGCTGGTCTGGCTGTCCGACAAGGTGCTCTGGCGGGTCGTCGATCAGGGACTGGTCGACGGGGTGCTGGTGGGCGGCGGCGTCGTCGGCAGCCGGTGGCTCGGCCGCCTCGGCAGCCGGCTCCAGAGCGGTCAGGTCGGGCTCTACGTGCTGCTCTTCCTCGTGGGCGCCATCTGGGTTCTTCGCGCCATTCTCGGGTGACGCCGCCATGACCGCCTTCCTCACGTCGATCGGCTACGAGCACTGGATTCTCCAGGTGCTGCTCGCGGTGCCGCTCGTCGGCATGGCGCTGGTGATCATCTCGCCCAAGGACTGGGCCCGCGTAACCGCGCTGGTCGTCGCCCTGTTCGAGTTCGTCGTCTCCCTGGGCATCTGGTGGGTGTTCGATCCCGCCAAGCCGGGGCTTCAGTTCGTCACCCGGGTGGACTGGCTGCCGCAGTTCGGCGTGAGCTACTACGTCGGCCTCGACGGCCTCTCGATCTTCATGGTCCTGCTGTCGACCTGCCTCATGCCGCTCCTCGTGTGGGGGAGCTGGGACCAGATCGACTTCAAGCAGCGCGGGTTCTACGCGCTGCTGCTCGCGCTCAAGACCGGCATGATCGGGGTCTTCGTCGCGATGGACCTGTTCCTCTTCTATTGCTTCTGGGAGCTGCTCCTGATCCCGATGTTCTTCATCATCGGGATCTGGGGCAGCGGTAACCGCCGGTACGCTTCGGAGAAGTTCTTCATCTACACCTTCTCCGGCTCGCTGCTCATGCTGGTGGCCATCGTGGCGATGGTCTGGACCATCGGCCAGCAGACGGGGACGTACTCGTTTGCGTACGATCATATCCTCGCGCACGTGGACCTGCTCCGGCCCCAGGCGCCGTGGCTCTTCATCGCGTTCGCGCTGGCGTTCGCGGTGAAGGTGCCGGTCTTTCCGTTCCACACCTGGCTCCCCGACGCGCACGGCGAAGCCCCGACGGCGGGCAGCGTGGACCTCGCGGTGATCCTGCTCAAGATGGGGACCTACGGCTTCCTCCGGTTCGCCATCCCGTTCTTCCCGACGTTCGCGCTGAGTCCGGGCGTCACCACGGTGGTCGTGGCTCTGGCGGTGACGGGGATCATCTACGGCGCGCTGGTCTCCATGGTGCAGCCCGACCTCAAGCGGGTCGTGGCCTACTCGTCAGTGAGCCACCTGGGGTTCGTGATTCTGGGGATCTGGGCCGCGACGGTGCAGAGCGTCCAGGGCGCGATCATGGTCATGATCGCCCACGGCCTCTCCACCGGCGCGCTGTTCTTCCTGGTCGGCATGCTGTATGAGCGGCGGCACACCCGGCTCATCTCGGACTTCGGCGGCATCGCCCGGGTCGCGCCGCTCCTGGCCACGGCATTCTCGATCACCGCGCTCGCTGCTATCGGGCTGCCCGGCCTGAACGGCTTCATCGGCGAGTTCCTGGTGCTGCTCGGCAGCTTCGGCCGGTTCCCGGTCGCCACGCTGATCGCCACGACGGTGGTCGTGTTCGCGGCGGCCTACCTCCTCTGGGCGGTCCAGCGCGTCTTCTACAATCCGCTTTCCAACCCCGAGAACGAGAAGATGCGCGACCTCAGCAAGCGGGAGCTGGCGGTCCTGATCCCGATGGTCGCCGCGATGATCTGGATGGGACTCTATCCCTATCCGCTGCTGCGGCGGACCGAAGCCGCCGCCCGGCACTACGTCGAGATGGTCCATCCGTACCTGAGCCATGACCGGAGCCCGGCCGGCCCGGTGGCGGAGGTCCCGCGATGAGGGCGCTCGACTTGATGAATCCGATCGGCGTCACCCTGGCGCTGCTGCCGGAGGTGCTGCTCTCGCTCTGGATCCTGGTCGTCCTGCTGGTCATCGCTTGGCGGCACGAACGGGTCGAGGACAGCTATCTGGCGGGCTGGCTCAGCCTGATCGGCATCGGGTTCGCCGCGATCGGCGTGGCGGTCCTGTGGCTCGGCGGCGCGGCGCCCGCCGGCGCGCCGCACATGGTGGCGCTGGACGGGTTCCGCTACGGCGCGGACGCGGTCATCCTGCTCGTCGCCGCGTCGACCATCCTCCTTTCGCTGCGCTACGTCGATCGCCAGCGGCTGCTCGCTCCGGAATACCATGTGCTCATCCTGCTTGCGACCGACGGCATGCTCTTCCTCGCCGGGGCCGAGGACATGATCGTGCTGTTCCTAGGGCTCGAGCTGATGTCGGTCGCCGTGTACGTCCTCGCGGGGTTCGACCGCTTCCGCCGCTCGTCCGCGGAGGCGGCCCTCAAGTATTTCCTGATCGGCGCGTTCGCGTCGGCGTTCCTGCTCTACGGCATCGCGCTGGTCTACGGCGCCACCGGGGAGACCAACCTCGTCCGCATCGGCGAGCGTCTGTCCTCTGCGCCGTTGAGCCTGCTGGCGGGGCTCGGCCTGGCACTCCTGCTCATCGGGTTCGGCTTCAAGGTGGCCGCGGTACCGTTCCACATGTGGGTGCCGGACGTCTACGACGGCTCACCCACACCGATCGCCGGGTTCATGGCCACCGGCGTCAAGACGGCCGCCTTCGCCGCGCTGGTGCGGGTGCTGCTGGAGGCGTTCCCCACGGCCACCGTGGTGTGGCAGCCGGTCGTCGCCGCGCTGGCGCTCGCCACGATCGTGCTCGGCAACACGGTCGCCCTGGCCCAGCAGTCGGTCAAGCGGATGTTGGCCTACAGCTCCATCGCCCACGCGGGATACGTGCTGGTCGCGGTGTGGGCCGGCACGACGCTCGGTGCCGGCGCGGTGTGCTTCTACCTGTTCGCCTACTCGGTCACCACGCTCGCGAGCTTCGGCATCCTCGCCTCGATCGAGCACGTGGGCTCGCGCACGGTGCTGGTGGAGGATCTTGAGGGGCTTTACTCCGTGCGTCCCGGGGCGGCGCTCGCGCTCAGCATCTGCCTCCTCTCGCTGCTCGGCTTTCCCGGCACGCTCGGCTTCATCGGCAAGTGGTACCTCATTGCCGCCGCCGTGTCCGAAGGTCAGTACATTCTCCCGGTCGTGCTGGTGCTGGGGAGTCTGGTGTCGGCGGGCTACTATCTCCCGGTCATCATGTCGATGACGATGAAGCCCACCCGGTCGCTGGAGTCCCACCGGCAGGTCCGGTTCTCCTGGGCGGCGCGTGCCGCCGTGGCGATCGCGGTGGCCATGACTCTTGTCTTCGGCGTCTGGCCGACCGGCCCGCTCGCCACGGCCCTCAAGAGCGCGGAGACCCTGGGCCGGGGGGTGCCGGCGGTACTCACGGGACATAAGTGAGAGGTAAGAAGTGAGAGGTGGGAGGGGGTGGCGCGGCGGCCCTCACACCTCTTACCTCTCACCTCTCACCCAAGAGGTTCCATGAACGTCCCCAAGTCCATCTTCCGCCAATACGACGTCCGCGGCCTCGTCGGCACGGAGCTCACGCCCGAGCTGGCCCGGGCGCTCGGGCGCGCCTACGCGACGGTCGGCTGGGAGAAGCTCGGGCGCGCACCAGTGCTGGCCGTGGGGCGGGACAATCGGCCGTCGGGACCGGCGCTGGCCGAAGGGGTCCGGCGCGGCATTATGGATGCGGGCGGGACGGCGGTGGACGTCGGGTTGGTCCCGACGCCGGCGCTCTACTTCGCGGTGTCCGCGCTCGGCACCGACGGCGGGCTCCAGGTCACCGGGTCGCACAATCCTCCCGAATTCAACGGCTTCAAGATGGTCCTCGCCGGCGACGCGCTGCACGGCGATGAGATTCTGGGTCTCTGGGAGATCATCACCGCCGAGCGGTGGCGCACGGGGGCGGGCAAGGAGACGAGCGACGGGTCCGTGCTCCGGAAGTACCGGGACGGCATCGTCTCGCGGCACAAGCTCAAGCGCCCCGTGCGGGTGGTGGTGGACTGCGGCAACGGCACCGGCAGCGTGATCGCCGTCGAGACGCTCCAGGCGCTCGGCGCCGAGGTCACGCCGCTGTTCTGCGAGTCGGACGGCACGTTTCCCAATCATCACCCCGATCCCACGGTGCTCGAGAACCTCCACGACCTCCAGGCCGCCGTGCGGCGGACCGGCGCGGAGCTGGGCATCGCCTTCGACGGTGACGCCGACCGCATCGGCGCCGTGGACGAGAACGCCGAGGTCGTCTTCGGCGACCAGCTCTTGGTCATCTATGGCCGGGACGCGGTGCGCCGGTTCGGCAAAGGCGTGCCGGTGATTTTCGACGTGAAGTGCTCGCAGGTTCTGCCCGACGCGCTCGAACGCGCGGGGGCCAAGCCCGTCATGTGGAAGACGGGGCATTCGCTCATCAAGGCCAAGATGAAGGAGATGAACGCGCCCCTGGCCGGCGAGATGAGCGGCCACATGTTTTTCGGCGGCGATTACCTCGGCTTCGACGACGCCCTCTTCGCGGCCGCCCGTCTCCTCGAGGTGGTGTCCACCGGGCCGTCGGGGCTGGCGCCGCTCCTGGCCGACCTCCCGAAGACCTACACGACGCCCGAGATCCGGGTGGATTGCCCGGAGGAGATCAAGTTCCGCATCACGGAGCTGGCGGTGGCGCATTTCGGGGCCAAGTATCCGGTCAACACGATCGACGGCGTCCGCATGACGTTCCCCAAAGGCTGGGGGCTGGTGCGGTCGTCGAACACGCAGCCCGTCCTGGTGCTCCGGTTCGAGGCCACGGACCCGGCGGCGCTCGAGGCCTACCGGGGCGAAGTGATGAGCTGGCTGGCGGGGCAGGGGGTGAACAGCGGTGAACGGTGAACAGTGAACGGTGAACGGGGGCTTCCCCGAACGGTCGGATTCCCCGCCATGGTATCCGAGGGTCGCTCCCTCGTCGGCGACCCCTGTTCACTGTTCACTGTTCACTGTTCACCGTTGTTTCCGCCGGTCACTGTTTACTGTTTACTGGCGTTCCGGTAATGCCCCCCCGCACTCGCCAGGTCGTGGCCCTGCTGGTCGCCCTGGGGCTGCTGCTCTTTGCCGGGCGCTGGACCGCCGGCCTGCTGACCGACCGGTGGTGGGCGGAGACTATCTCGCCGGCGGCGGTGGCGTTCATCACCGAGTGGCACTTTCTCCGCCTCATCCTCGAGCTCGCCGGCATTCTCATCGCGTCGGCCTGGTTCATCGGCCACCTGCTCGTCGTCTCCCGCGCCGTTGGATCGGTGCAGATCTCCCGCCGCGTCGCCAATCTCGAGATCCGCGAAGCCCTCACGCGCGACGTCCTGCTCGCTACGGCGATCGGGCTCGGGCTTCTGCTCGGCATCGCGACGGGGACCGGTGGCGCGGGGTGGGCGTCGACGGTCGCCCTCTCCTGGCGGAGCGTGAGCTTCGAGGTGGTCGAGCCGGTGCTCGGACACGACCTCGGACTCTATGTGGCCCAACTCCCGCTTTGGCGCCTGCTGCACGGCTTTGCCCTTCTGCTGGCCGGCGTGGCCCTGGTCGGCTGCATCGCCCTGTACAGTCTCATCGGCGCCCTCCAGATGACCGGTGGGCGCCCCGCGATCAACGATCACGCGCGCGCGCATCTGGGTTGGCTGCTCGTCGCCGTCGCGCTCACGCTCGCCTGGGGCTACCTCCTCGAGCCGTATGAGCTGGTCGCCGGTCTCTCCGGCGTTCCGGATCGCCCCGCGCTCGAGCTGGCCGCGCTGGTGTCGCCGGCGCTCACCGGCACGGCGCTCATGGTCGCCGTCATGTCCGCGGTCTGGGCGGTGCGCCCCCGCCATGCCCTCGTCGCCGCGGGCTGGCTCGTGCTCACCGTCACCTCGCTCGGCGGCCACTATCTCCTGCCGGCGTTCAACCGCGACCGCGGTGCGCCCGCCGTGGAGCCCGAGCTGACCCGCCGGTTCGAGGGCCTCGCTTTCGCGTTGCGCGGGATGCGCGACTCCTCCGGGAGCCGGCTGCTGCGCGACACCTCGCCGCCACGCGTCGCTCCCCTTTGGGGAGAGGACGCCGTCGCCCGCTTTGCCGACGACGCGCTGCCCGACTCGGCGGTCGCTGATCCTGGACTGCTTGCGGTGGAGGGACGCCATTTCCCGGTGTGGCTCGTCTCGCGGGGGCCGATGGCGGAACGCCCGGGACTCCTCGCCGTCGCGGCCGACCGCATCGGCCCGACCGGCGATCCGGTCTACTATCGCCAGAGCGACACGTTGGGATACCCCACGCCGTTCGCGCTGCTGCCGCTCGATTCGACCACGCTGCAACCGGGCGGTCCGGCCTATGACATCAGCCGCAACGGCCCGGGGATTCCGATCGACTCCTGGGGGCGCCGAGCGGTGCTCGCATGGGCGCTGCAGGCCGGACAGTTGCTCGGGGGTGTGTCCGACGGCGCTCGACTCGCGTGGCGGCTCGACCCCGAGGAGCGTCTGGAGGCGCTGATCCCCTTCGTCGAGTGGGGCGACGCCGTGCCGCTGGTGGTCGACAACGATCTCGTGTGGGTGTGCGACGGATACGAGACCTCGGCCACGTTTCCACTGGTCGAGCGCCTGCCGTGGCGGGGGCGAGCGGTCAACTTCGCGCACGCCGCCTTCGTGGGCGTGGTGTGGGCTCGCACCGGGCGCACTGCCGTGTACCGTCGCGCGGACGCCGACGCGGGCCCGCTCGCCGTGGCCTGGAGCTCCATCGCGCCGGGGATGATCGAGTCGGCGAGCCGGCTGCCGCCCGGCGTGGCGGCCGCACTCCCCTATCCGTTCGAGCTGTTCGAGCTGCAGGCACGGGCGCTCGAGCGGCCGCCCTGGGACGCGGGCATTCTGAGCGGCCGTCCCGAGACCGGACCGGGCGATCCTACGCCGCCGACCCGCGGCTGGCGCGCCGACACCGGGGGCACGCGGCTCGTGATGTTGTACGAGCGGCCGTCCAGCATTCGGGTGAGCGCGGTCCTGGTCGCGGGCACCCGGGCCGGTCGCGCGAGCCTCGACCTCGTCCGGCTGGATTCCACCAGGACGCTGCCGGCCCCGCGTGCGCTCGACGCGACCTGGGGGCGCTTCCCCACGTTCCTGAGCCTCGCCGATTCAGTCCGCTCCAGCGGCGCCGCCCGGGGCGACAGCCTCCTGCGCGGCCCGCTCACGGTGTGGCTCGATCCTGCTGGCGGGCTGGGTGTGTACCGGACATGGTACGCGCCGCGGGGCAACGCGCTCTCGCTGGCCTGGGTCAGCATGGCCTTGAGCGGGCGCTCGGTGGGCGCCGGTCGCACGCTCATGGAGGCATGGGACAACCTGCGCGGCGCCACCGCACCGCTCCCGGCCACCGTGCCGACCGCGTCGCTGGAGGAAGCACGCAAGTGGCTGCGGCTCGCGGACTCCGCGCTCAAAGTGGGCGACTGGGCCGGCTTTGGCCGCGCATTCGACGCCCTGAAGCAGGTTCTCGGCACCCACGACAGCCTGTCTCATTGAGCTTGCTGGGCCCGGGGCGGCGGGCTAGGTTCCTCGCGCCTTGGCCCCGGGGATCGGGAGATACATGCGGACCGCGGTGTTGGCGCTCGGGGGCAATGCGCTCGCGCGCGCGGGTGAGCGACCGACTATCACGAATCAGTTTCGCCACGCGCGGGAGAGCGTCGCACCCATCGTCGAGCTCGCGCGGCAGGGGTGGGCGATCGCGATCGTGCACGGCAACGGTCCCCAGGTGGGCGACGAGCTGGTGCGCAACGAGGTCGCCCGACGGGTGGTCGAGCCGCTGCCGCTGGGCGTCCTCGTGGCCAATACCGCCGGCTGGATCGGCTACATGCTCCAGCAGTCGCTGCAGAACGCGCTGCGCGTCGGCCAGGTCCAGCGGGACGTGATCACCGTGATCACCCAGACCCGGGTGGACCCCTACGACCCCGCCCTCAACCACCCGACCAAGCCCATCGGCCACGCCCTCCCCGACGACCTCGCCGAACAGCTCCGCGAAGCCAACGTGGCGGTCGGCCGGGACGGCGCGGGCAAGTGGCGTCGCCTGGCAGCGAGCCCTGTGCCGCTCGGTATCGTGGAGCTGCCGCTGGTCCGGCGCCTGATCGGCGAAGGCGTGATCGTCGTCGCGGCGGGCGGGGGCGGCCCCCCGGTCTACGATCACCCGATTCTCGGCTACGAGGGTCTCGAGGCGGTCGTGGACAAGGACCGGGTCGCGGCGATCATGGCCCAGCAACTCGAGGCGGAGGTGCTGATGATTCTCACCGACGTGGACGCCGTCTATGCCGACTGGGGAACGCCGGCGGCCCGCCCGCTCCGGCGCCTCACGCTGGCGGACGTCGAGGGTCTGGTGGCGACCGGCGGGGTCAACGAGGGCGGCATGCGGCCCAAGGTCGAAGCAGCCGCCGGATTTGTGGCGGCGTCCGGCGGCCGGGCCATCATCGCGCGGCTCAACGACGGCCCCGCCGCGCTCCGCGGGGAAGCGGGAACGACGATCGTGAGGAACTAGGTGAACATCCACGAATACCAGGCCCGCGCGCTGCTCAAGGCGCAGGGCATTCCGGTGCTTGACGGTGACGTCGCCTCCACGCCGACCGAGGCCGAGGCGATCGCTCGGCGGCTGGGCGGGACGGTCGTGATCAAGGCGCAGGTCCATGCGGGTGGCCGGGGCAAGGCCGGAGGCGTCCAGCTGGCCAGGAACCCCGGGGAGGCGCTCGACCACGCTTCCGAGATCCTCGGCATGCAGATCAAGGGCCTCACGGTTCAGAAGATCCTCGTCGTTCCGGCGGCCGAGATCTCCTCCGAGAGTTACGTCGGGCTCATCATGGACCGGGAGACCCAGCGGCCGGTGTTCATGGTCAGCTCGGCCGGAGGCGTGGACATCGAGGAGGTGGCGCAGCAGACGCCCGGGAAGATTGTGCGCTTCCCGGTAGACCCGACGTACGGACTCTTCCCGCACCAGGCGCTCCGGCTTGCCCTCGGCCTCTACATGGACTTCGGTCAGGTGAAGGCTGCGGCCAGGATCATGGAGCAGCTCTACGCCGCGTTCGTGGCCAACGGCGCGTCGCTGGCGGAAATCAACCCGCTGGTCACCACGCCCGACGGCCGCGTGCTCGCGCTCGACGCCAAGATCGTCATCGACGACAACGAGCTGTTCTGGCGACCGGACCTGGGCCTCCTCCGGGACGAGACCGCCGAGGAGCCGAGCGAGGCGGCGGCCCGGCGCGCGAACCTGTCGTTCATCAAGCTCGACGGCGACGTCGGCTGCGTGGTGAACGGCGCCGGTCTCGCGATGGCCACCATGGACCTGGTGAAGTACTACGGCGGCGAGCCCGCCAACTTCCTCGATATCGGTGGCAGCTCGAGCCCGGAGAAGGTCATCAACGCGCTCAAGATCATTACGGCTGATCGCAACGTGAAGGCGATTCTGTTCAACATCTTCGGCGGCATCACCCGCACCGACGATGTGGCCAACGGCATTGTGGCGGCCACTCGCCAGTTCAAGGTCAGCGTGCCGATCGTCATCCGGCTCACCGGCACCAACGAGGCCGAGGCCATTCGCATTCTCAACGGGGTCGGCATGACCGCCCTGAGCGACATGGATGAAGCCGTCGCGCGGGTAGTGAAGCTCGCGAAGGGGGCCGCGTGAGCATCTTCGCCGACGAAAAGACGCGCCTTCTGGTCCAGGGGATCACCGGGCGGGAAGGGTCGTTCCACGCGCGCCAGATGCTGGAGTACGGGACCAACCTCGTGGCCGGGGTGACGCCCGGAAAGGGCGGCCAACGGTTCGAGGGGAAGGTGCCGGTGTACGACACCGTCGCGGAGGCGGTCGGGGCGACCGGCGCCAATACCACCGTCATCTATGTGCCGCCGATGGCCGCCGCCGCCGCCATCATCGAGGCGGCCGACGGCGCGATCCCGCTCATCGTCTGCATCACCGAGGGCATCCCGGTGATGCACATGAGCCGGACGATGCCGTTCGTGCGGAGCCGGGGCGTGCGCCTTATCGGGCCGAACTGCCCCGGCCTGATCACGCCCGGCAGCGCGAAGATCGGGATCATCCCCGGCAACATCTGCTCGGCCGGTCGCGTGGGGCTCGTGTCGCGGAGCGGAACCCTCACCTACGAGGTCGTCAACCACCTGACCCGCGCCGGCATCGGCCAGAGCACCTGCGTGGGCATCGGCGGCGACCCGATCATCGGGACCAACTTCATCGACTGTCTCCGCGCATTCCAGGACGACCCCGGCACCGATGCCATCGTGATGAT
>DATBQV010000097.1:0-4505 GCA_036560625.1 Gemmatimonadales bacterium | reverse complement strand
AGCCTCGAGCGGATCTGGGTTCCATTCACGACGGCTCCTGCCACGAGGGAAACCTCACCCGTGGGCGCGACGTCCTCGAGGCGGACGGTCCAGTTGGCGAGCGGCGCGGAGGCGCTGACGGTCAACGCCACCTTGGGAAATCCCGCCACGACCAGCCGCTCATCGAGCGGCTCCCCATCGTAGACCAGGCTGCCTCCGTCGTCGGGTCGCATATCGCCGGTCGGGTCGCCCCACCAGTCGCCGGCCATCCATCCAGCACCCGGCGAATATCGCAGCGAGTCCAGACCCCGCGGGGCGGGCCCGGTGACGAGCCGTCCCCCGGAGACGGGACGGAGCGTGCGCCACCGAAGATGGGGCATGGGCCAGTCGGTGAAGCGCCATCGTCCCGGGAGCCGACTGATCGTGTCGCTCGGCAGGTAGGCGTCACGCTGGAACAAGAGCAGTCGGGGCTCCTTGAGGAACCCGCTGTCGCGGCCCTTGAGCCAGTGGTCCCACCAGCGGACGGCGCGCGCGCGCCATTCGTAGTTCGGCCCCGGCGTCCCATTGTCGGGCCAGTCGTGCTCCCAAGGACCCATCTCGGCCTTCACAGGGACGCGGAGGCTCTCCAGCAGCCGCAGCACGGTGTCGCGGTATCCGTCGTGCAGGCCGCCGATCAGGTACACGGGAATGGTGATCCGCTCCGGGGCGAAGCGGAGCGAGCCTCGACGCCAGAAATCGCCGTCCCGGTCGTGGCGCAGATACGTGAAGATCCACGGCTCCACGTCGAAGCGGTCGGCGAAGTAGGCCGAGTCGAGCGGATAGTCGGGCGTGCGTGGCAGCCCGTTCTCGTGATCGATCTGGAGGGCGTACGGATCGACGTGCAGCGCGCCGTCGATGTAGTGCACGTCGTCGTGGAACAGGTCGTCCGAGGCGTGCAGGGCGAGAATCGCCTTGAGCGCGGGCGGACGACGCATCGCGACCTGAAGCGCGTTAAAGCCTCCCCAGGAGATCCCCCACATGCCGACCGACCCGCTGGCGCCGGGCATGCGCGCCAGCTGGGCGATGATCTCGACCGCGTCCTCCAGCTCGATGTCGGAGTATTCGCGCGGGGGCAGCCGACCCTCGGACCCGCCCGTGCCGCGGATGTCCACCTTCGCCATGATGTAGCCGCGCCGGACGAAGTACTCGTACAGCGGGTAGTCGCGCCGGTAGAAGGAATCGTCCTTGCGGTAGGGGAGGAACTCGAGGAGGACCGGGAAACGCTCGGCGGAATCACGCGCGACGGGACGCCAGTAGGTGACCGCGAGCTGGACGCCGTCCGGCAACCGGAGCCGCTCGTGACTCACGGTGAACGGGTAGAGCGGCGGGCTGGCAAGGGCGAGTACCGCGGCGGCGGCGAGCAGCACGGCTCAATGATACCCCGGCCCCTCCGAGTCAGCGACCCGGCGGCTCGCTCAGGACGGGCTGGGTCGTCGGTGGGGGGACGGCGCCTTCCGCCGCTTCCTGGCGGGCGGCTCGGGAGGCGACGGTATCGAGGTCGCCGCCGAGCGCGTCCATCCGATTCTGGAACTGGCAGTCGATGATCAGGAGGCCGATCACGTAGACCGCCAGATTCACTCCGAAGATGATCGCGAACAGCGTGGGCCACGGCAGCCACGCGCCGAAGTAGAGGACGACGCGCTTGAACCCGGGATCGAAGCCCGACCGGTCACACACGGTGGTGACCAGGAGCACCGCTGTGATCGCGAGCAGCGCGTGCAGGGTGGGGACGAGCCCGGCCACCGCGAACGCGAGGAAGATCAGACTCTCGGAGGCGCGGTCGAGCACGGTGTCGAGCCGATGGCCCTGCTCCGACGACAGCCCGTAGATCCGTGCCACGGCGCCGTCCAGCCCGTCGAGCACCTGACCCGCCGCCATGAGTGCGAGTCCCAGCGGTACCTTGCCGGCCGCGATCGCGCCCGCGGCCGCGGCGCTCACCCAGAACGACGCCCAGGTGATCTGCGCCGGCGAGAGTCCGAGCCCCTGGTGCAGCAGGCGGGCCAGCGGCCGCGCCATGGCATCGGCGATCCGCTTCAACGGCGGGACCACCAGAGCGCGACGTTGGCTACCAGCAGAATCGTGAAGAGCACGACTTCCTTCACCTTGTCGGGCACGTTCACGAGCCAGCCGCGCGTCACCCAGCGGGAGTACGGGTAGAACGGCATCTTCTCGAAGCTCACGGAGTAGTCCATGAGCAGGTGGATCGCGTAGAAGAGGAGGGGGACGGCCGTGCCCAGCCAGAGACAGAGCGGCGCGATCCAGAGGAACCCCACCGGCTCCTGGAGCGACGAGCGCCAGTAGTAGCCGCGCTTGTCCCTGAGCCCCACCGCGCGGAGGTAGTACGGCGCCTTAACGGCGTGATCGATGTCCACCG
The DNA here is from genome assembly GCA_036560625.1 of Gemmatimonadales bacterium. GTDB lineage: Bacteria > Gemmatimonadota > Gemmatimonadetes > Gemmatimonadales > GWC2-71-9 > DASQPE01. The sequence continues at coordinate 2,113 of DATBQV010000097.1, read as the reverse complement.
CGACGCCGAAGCCATAGGCCAGCGCGACGTCCCGTCCCTCCAGGCCCAGCGCCTGCACGCCGAGCGTGGTGGCGAGGAAATGGGTGAAGACGGTCATGCCGCCGGCTTGATCGGCGTGCCGGCGATCGGAGCGTTCTCGCCGGCCCGGTGGCGGGTGAGAGCGAGCAGGCCCAGACCGAACGCGATCCAGAGCAGGTCGCGCGCCCGGCTCACGATGGCGGTATACACGCCGGCGCTGGGATCGAGTCCTGCGAGGTCAAACAAGGCGTACAACGATCCCTCCTTGGTCCCCAGCTCGTAGGGGACGAAGAACAGCGCGTTCTGCGCCAGCGACGAAAGCCCGCCGATCAGAAACGCCTGCGCGAACGTGACCTCGATTCCCACACCGTAGCAGATGAGCCAGTACTCCACCATCCACAATGTGCGGCTGGTATACTCCAGCGCCAGCGCGCCCCAGAAATGGCCGGGGGACGTGTGGTAGAAATCGGTGATCTGCCGGTCCATCTCGGCCAGGGCCTCGCGCCTGGGTTCGAGCGAGCGGGCGAGGCGGTCGAGCAGCGGGACCCGGTGGAGCAGATCAAGCGTTCGTTGGAGCCCCCCTCGCTGGTGCCCCGTCAGGACCAGGCCGGCGAGAAAGGTGACGACCGTGAGGGCCAGCCCGATCGGCACCAGAACCGCGGCCGTGTGCGGCAGCATGGCGAGGCCGAGGAGCAGTGCCGTGAGCCAGACGAGCAGCAGGGCGAGCGAGTGCAGCATCTTGTGCAGCACGACCGACGTCGCGGCGCGCCGCCGGCCGAGCCATGCGGCGAGGGCGGCGATGCGATAGGGCTCGCCGCCCGCGTTGACCATCGGCGTCACAAAATTGAGCGAGAAGCCGGAGACGGTCATCGCGTAGGTCCGCCAGAAGCCCGGCCGGGGCGGCGCGCCCATCGTGAGCCGCCAGGCGGCGGTGTTGCAGGTGTAGGCCACACCGTAGAGCAGGACGATCGGTCCGAACAGCCAGCCGACCGCCGAGGCGTTGGCGATGATCTGGCCCACGCCGATGCGGTGCACCAGGGCCGCGAAGAGCGCCGCACCCGCGCAGAGCAGGGCCAGCTGGATCCGCCGGCTCATGCCGCCCCCACCAAAGTGCTCCGTTTCGCCGGCCCCGCGCCGTAGGCGGCGTTGAGCACGTCCGCGACTCGCGCGATATCGTTGAGGGGCTCCGGGTCGCTCGTGTCCATCGCGCTCGCGAACGCCCCGAACAGGTCCGCGAACCAGGCCGCGTACGCCTCTTTCTGCAGCTCGGCCGAATGATCGAACGTCTCCGCGGTCCCGTCGCGCTCCAGCGTCAGCATCCCGCCGCTCCACTCGATCGTTCCGCGCTCACCGATGAAGCGGATCCGGTTCTCGCGGTGATGGGCGGCCCAGGTCAGGAACATCTTCGCCATGCGCCCGGGGAACTCGAACAGCAGGTGTGCCGTGTCCTCGACGTCGTACCCGGCGTGCCGTAGCCGGCCGGCCCAGGCCTGAACCGACGAGGGGGGCCCGGCCACATCGAGCAGCTGGTAAATGAGGTGCGTCCCGTGGTCGAGCAGCACGCCGCCGCGGGCATCGGCCGCGCGTCCCCGCCAGGGCATGGCCGTGCGGGCGGTGCCGGGGTCCGCCATGAGCCGGTACACGTCGAACTCCGCGAGGTACCAGCGGCCGATCGCCTCTTCGTCGAGCCACCGGCGGACCTTCTGCCACACGGGGTTGAAGCGATACTGATGGCACGGCATGACGACTCGGTTCGCCGCCTGGGCTGCCAGGCGAATCCGCTCCGCCTCCTCCGGCCGCACCGCCACCGGCTTTTCGCAGAGCACGTGCAGCCCGTGCTCCAGGGCCCAGAGCGTGAGTCCGAGATGCGAGGCGGTCGGCGTGCAGATGTCGATGAAGTCCACGTCGAGCCCGGCAAGTCCCGAGAGATCAGTGAAGAGGGGAAGGCCCGGGAGCGGCACCACCCCCGGCGCCGCGTCGACGGCGGCTACGATCTCGAGGCGGGACGCCGCCGGAAGGCGCAACGCCGGCAGGTGGGACTGATGCGCGATGCCCCCGAGCCCGACGATGGCGCCGCGGTAGCGGCGCTCAGGCG